>DATLZJ010000655.1:0-2486 GCA_035574055.1 Caldilineaceae bacterium | reverse complement strand
GCGGCGTCTTTTTTGGGCTGACCCTGGCGACCGAGAAGCGCGACCTCATCCGCGCCATTCTGGAGGGCGCGGCCTATGGCCTGCGCCACAACGTCGAGGCCGCGGCCCGGGCCGGTTTCCCGTTAGCGACGCTGGCCTGTGTGGGCGGCGGCGCGCGCAGCCCGCTCTGGAACCAGATCAAGGCCGACGTGCTGGGCCGGCCCATCCGCTTACCCCGCGCTGCCTGCGGCGCACCGCTGGGCGACGCCATGATCGCCGCGGTGGGGGCAGGTCTCTATCCCACGGTGGAGGCAGCGGTCGCGCGCATGGTCGAGCCGGGCGCGGTTTACCAGCCCCGCCCTGAGCTGGCGGCCCGCTACGAGGCCCTCTACCGTATCTATCTCGGCCTCTATCCTGCGCTCAAGGCCAGCTTCCGCGCCCTGGCCCAGGTGCCCCCATGAGACAACCGGCCAACGCCACGCAGGGCAAATTTACAGACCGTGTGGTCCTGGTGACAGGCGGCAGCCGCGGCATCGGCCGCGCCGTTGTCCTCGCCTTTGCCGCCCAGAGCGCGCAGGTCGCCTTTTGTTACCACAGCAACCACACCGCCGCCGGCGCGCTTTGCCAAGAGGCCGCCGCGTCGGGCTGGACCGTCCATGCCTACCAGGCTGATGTGGCCGACCCGGCCCAGGCCGAGGGCTTTGTAGCCCAAGCCGTGGCGCGCTTTGGGCGGGTGGACGTGATGGTCAACAACGCCGGACGCTTTGTCCGGACGCCGGTGGCCGAGATGAACCCCGACGAGTGGGAGCAGGTGATCCGCAGTAACCTCTATTCGGTCTTCTACTGCTGCCGGGCCGTGCTGCCCCACATGGCGCGCCAGGGGAGCGGGAGCATCATCAACCTGGCCTCGATTGCCGGCAAGCGCGGCTCGGCCTACCATGCTCACTATGCCGCTGCCAAGGGGGGTGTGCTGGCCTTCACCCGCTCGCTGGCGCGAGAGGTGATCGGCCAGGGCATTCGCGTCAACGCCGTCTGTCCGGGGCGCGTCGCCACCGAGCTGCTGCTGGCCGAGGCCGGCCCAGACGAGGAGGCGCGCTGGCGGGCCGATACCCCCATTGGCCGCCTGGGCACGCCAGAGGAAGTGGCGGCGGCGGTGCTGTTTCTGGCCGGAGACGACGCCGCCTATATTGTGGGCGAGACGCTGGACGTGGACGGCGGGCTGCTGATGGATTGAAGGCCAGCCGTTGGCCTTCCTACGTGTGTGATTGTTGGCATGGGTCTCGATTCATTGCTCGATTCGTCGCTCCAAAGGCTGCGCGCCCGCGTCGCTCTACCCGCCTGGCGTGCGCTGCCGGTGGGGAGGGCGCTGCCGGCCTGGATGCTCCTGCCCCTGCTCGCCATCCCGGCGCTTTGGCCCTTGTATCGCGAAGGGCTGCCTCGCACCATTGACGGCGGGCTGCACCTACTGCGCATCAGCCTGCTGGACGACTATATCCGCGCCGGAATGTTCTACCCGCGCTGGGTGTCGGAGATGCAGCTCGGCCACGGGTACCCGCTCTTCAGCTTCTATGCGCCCGGCTTCTATTACCTGACCATCCTGCTCCAGCGGCTCGGCTTGAGCGACTACCAGGCCTTCATCGCCGCCTCCTGCCTGCTGGTCGTGCTGGCCGGGATCGGTATGGAGCGGCTGGCGCGCGATAGCTTTGCGGGCGCGCCGGGGCAGCGGGCCGGCGCGCTGCTGGCGGCCATCGCCTATATGTACGCGCCCTTTCTCTTCAGCAACATCTACACCTCCGGCGCACTGCCGGCTGCGGCGGGCCAGGCGCTGCTGCCCTGGACGCTGTGGAGCTACCGGCGTCTACTCTACGCCAAACGTCCGGCCAACTATGTGTTGCCCGGCGCGCTGTTTCTGGCCGCCGTGGCCATCACCCATAACCTGACCCTGGTCTTTCTGGCGCCGGTCTTGCTGGTCTATACGCTGGTCTGTTGGCGACAGGCCGGCGCGGGGTGGGGCCGGCTCCTCTGGTTGGCGGCAACCCTCGGTCTGGCTGCCGGCGTCTCTGCCTTTTTCTGGCTGCCCGTGCTGATCGAGCAGCGTTACCTGACCGAAACCGGCCGGCTCATCTCGACCACCCAATGGCTGCCGCGCAACTTCTGGCGCTGGGATAATTTCCTCGACCTCGGCTTCTTCTACCCATACAGCTACAACAGGCCGGTCAAGCTCGGCCTTGTCCAGCTTGGACTGGCCGCGCTCGGCTGGCTGGCGGCCAAACGCCGCGACCCGGAATGGATGACGCTGTTGGGCCTGGCGGTGGGCCTCTCGCTGTTCATGGGCGAGTGGGCCATGCCCATCTGGCTGGCGACGCCCATCCTGGCGCTGACCCAGTTCCCCTGGCGGCTACTCGCCATCACCTCACTGCTGCTGGCGCTCATGGCCGGCGGGCTGCTGCTCCACCTCCGCCCGACGATTCTGCGCACAGCGACGCTCGCCGTGGCCGCGCTCACCC
>DATLZJ010000654.1:0-3911 GCA_035574055.1 Caldilineaceae bacterium | reverse complement strand
TGTGGCCGGCTTCCTCCTGGAGCAAACACCCACCTGGCTGGCCCAGGCGCCGGCGCCGTTTCTGCTGGCGCCTGGGCCGTGGCGACCGTTGCGCCGGCTGTTGGTCGTCCTGCGCGGGTTTGCCTCCGATGCTCGCCTCTTGGATTGGGTCGTCCCCTTGGCGCGTCAGAGTCGCGCTGCTGTCACGCTGCTGGTGCTCTCCCACTTGCCTTGTCCAAACCTCCAGGCCCTATTTTGCCGAGAAGGGCCGCACAAGGCCCATATAGATAGCTGCCGGCGGCGGCTGGAGGAAGAGGGCACGTCGGCTCGATTGGTGATACGCCAGGGGCTTCCCCTCAATCAATTACTGGATGAGCTGGCCCAGCCGCATGGCTATGATCTGCTCGCGCTGGCCGCCGAAGGGCAAGGCGTGTTTGTCACCCAGGTGCTCATGGCATTGCAGCGTCGCCGGCTCCATGCCCAACGTCCTGTTCTCATTGTCAAGCCGCCTGTCTAGAGGTGAACCTGCCTAGGCCTAAGAGATAAGCTGCTGAAGGTAGAAGATAAGCAATGACCATTGTGCTAGAGAAATTGACCAAGCGATACAACGGCCATCCGGTTGTGAACAACGTATCGTTGGAGATCGCCGACGGTGAGTTCTTTGTGCTGCTTGGCTCCAGCGGTAGCGGCAAGACCACGGTCCTGACGATGATCGCCGGTTTGACGGAGATTGACGCCGGACGGATCTTTCTGCATGGGCGGGATGTTACCTTCCTGCCGGCCCAGGAGCGGCGTGTCGGCTTTGTCTTTCAGAACTATGCGCTCTTCCAGCATATGAGCGCCGCTGAGAACATCGAGTTCGGCTTGCGCGTCCGCAAAACGCCTGCCGCCGAGCGCCGCCGCCGCCGTGATGAGCTGCTGGAGTTGGTTGGCCTGACCGGGCTGGGCAACCGGATGCCGCGCCAGCTTTCCGGCGGGCAGCAGCAACGGGTGGCTCTGGCGCGGGCGCTCGCTCATCAGCCCGAAGTTCTGCTCCTCGATGAGCCGCTTGGCGCGCTGGATGCCAAAATCCGCATGGAGCTGCGCCGGACGCTGCGGGCCATCCAGCGAGAACTGGGCATCACCACGATCCTGGTGACCCATGATCAAGAAGAAGCGTTTGAGTTGGCCGACCGGCTTGGTGTGATGAGCTTTGGCCGGCTCTTGGAGGTAGGCCCGCCCGAAAAGCTCTATCAGTATCCCCAGACGGAATTTGTCGCGACTTTTTTGGGCACTGCGAATCTACTGTTGGGGCAAGCAACAGCGACCGGTGTGAAGATAGGGGCGCATCAGTTCCCACTCGAGTGGGAACCAACTGCGCCGGTTCCGGCGCAGTTGGATGGCACAGAGCAGGTCCAGATTCTCTTCCGGCCCGAAAGCGTCGTCCTGGCAAAGTCGGCCCAAGCCTTGCCTGCTCCCCCCTTAGGGCCTGGAGAGGTAGAACAGATCACCTTTGGCGGCGCCTACCAACGCTTGCACCTGCGCCTGGCCCCGATTGCCGGGGTGCGACCGATCTCCCCGCCGGTTACCTTTGGCGGGGACGCTCTGGTGATTGAGGCGACACGCTCCTTGGAGGAGAGCCGCCGGTTGCCGCTCGAGCCGGGCGACAGCGTTTGGGTAGGCGTTAACTGCATCCATACCCTGGCCCATCCTGGCCTGCGTCTATTGATCCTGAGCGACGGGTCGCCGGCAGCTCAGGCCGCTCTGGCCATGTCTAGCCAACTGGCTCGACTGGCTCATGCCCGGGTGACGCTGATCGTCTATAAGCTGACCGGAGATGCCTTGCAGGCGCATGTCCAGAAGGTAAAGGAGCAATTTGGCAGTGGTCTGCCGGCCTTCGAGATTCGCACCACTGAAGCTGAGCCAGATGTAACGGAGCCGGATGTAGTCGTCGCCCGTGAAGTCGAACGCCTGCCGGTGGACCTGGTGGTTATTGGGAATGGCGGCCAGAGCAGTGTGGCTCTGGCCGAGCGGTTATTGCAATGGGGCGAGCACAACCTCTTGCTCGTCCCGAATGCGCAATCCGCGCCGACCCAGGTGTTGATCTGTGTCGCCAGTGGCGAACCGGGCAAAGAGGATGTCTTGTTCACAGGCCGGTTGGCCTATCATCTGGGTGCAGCCGCCACCTTGTTGTGCGTGATCCCGGGTTCGCAAGAAACGCCGGATGCGCGCGCCAGGGCTGAACGCTTCCTGACCCATGGCGCGCGCACCCTGGAATTCCTCGGCGTCCCGTCTCGCACCGTCCTGCGCGTGGGACCGGTGCAAGATGAGATTCTGCGCGAGCTGCAATCACAGCCATACGATCTGCTGGTGTTGGGGATGCCCCTGCCCAATCACGAAGGACGGGTGTGGCTCAACGGGCTGGTCGGACAGCTTGTGCGCACCATCCGCAACCGGCCACTGCTCCTGGTTCGTTCCCATCGGCGGTATCCAAGTGCGCCAGCCCGATTTCCAACAGCACGATCTAGAACCATCAAGGAGATGGCCTGATGTGGAGTCGAACTGTCAATGTAAGAAGTGTCAAAGCATTCGTCCTGGCCGGCCTGCTGCTTTTGCTGGCCGCGTGCGCTGCGGCCACTGCCAATCATCCGGAGAATACGGCAAGCGCCGGCAGCGAGCCGGTCACCTTGATCTTGGGTGCCTATACAACCCCCCGCGAAGCCTATGGCGAGATCATCCCTCTCTTCCAGGCTCACTGGCGCGAGCAAACCGGACAAGAGGTGGTCTTCGAAGAGTCTTATCTCGGCTCAGGCGCTCAGTCGAGAGCAATCGTTGAAGGCTTTGAGGCGGATATTGCTGCGCTCTCTCTAGAGGCGGATATCACCCGCATTGAAGAAGCCGGCTTGATCACTCATGACTGGCGCAGCTTGCCCCATGAGGGTATCGTCAGCACCTCGGTCGTGGCCTTTGCGGTGCGCCCAGGCAATCCCAAGAACATCCAGGATTGGGACGACTTGGCCCAGCCAGGGCTTGAAATCCTGACGCCCAACCCGAAGACCAGCGGCGGCGCCATGTGGAATATCCTTGCGCTCTACGGGGCAGCCAAACGTGGGTTTGTCGAAGGAGTGCCGGCTGGGAATGACGCCGCAGCCCAAGCTTTCTTGATCTCGGTGCTCAACAACGTGACAGTCATGGATAAGGGGGCGCGGGAGAGCATCACCAACTTTGAGCAAGGGGTTGGCGATGTGGCGATCACCTATGAAAATGAGGTGCTGGTTGGGCAGAAGAGCGGCCAGGACTATGAGCTGGTGCTCCCGCGCTCATCCATCCTTATCGAGAATCCTGTGGCCGTGGTAGACGCCTATGTGGATGCACATGGCACCCGCGAAGTCGCCGAAGCGTTTGTGCAGTTCCTCTTTAGCAAAGCGGCTCAGGAGATCTTCGCCGAGTATGGTTTGCGGGCAGTGGATGAAGAGGTGGCTGCCGCGACAGCCGAACAGTATCCGGCCTTGGAAGACCTGTTTACCATTGAGGAGTTCGGCGGCTGGGCCGAGGCCACCCCGGCCTTCTTTGGCGACCAGGGCATCTTTACACAAGCGGTGGGACAGATCCAGAGGTTAGCGCAATGAGTGTGGCTTCGAGTATTGCACCAGCCTCAACGGTGAATAGAGCGGCGCGACGGCGTTCCCACTGGGGCTTCTGGAGCCTTCGCGCCGCAGCGTTGACCTATCTGACGGTCCTGCTGGTCATTCCGCTGGTCGTCATTTTTCGGGATGGGCTGCGCGAGGGGGTGGGGGGACTGTGGTACCAGGTGTCGCTGCCCGCGGCGTGGAGCGCCTTTAAACTGACCCTATGGACGGCTGCCGTCATGACGGCGATCAATGCTGTTATGGGCTTGCTGACTGCCTATGTGCTTGTGCGCTATCAATTTCCTGGCCGAACCCTTCTGAACA
>DATLZJ010000653.1:0-7567 GCA_035574055.1 Caldilineaceae bacterium | reverse complement strand
CGCCTCAATCCCCAGGGCGCGGCCTTCCTCGACAATCGGGCTGAGCTGGGCGTCCACTTCGGTGCGCCGTTTGCGCACGGCCAGGTCGCGCCAGATGCCGCTGTGGGTCTTGGCGGAACGACGGTTGAAGGCCACCATCTGGTCAAAGGAGGCCTCGATGGCCTGCGGGTCTGCGCCCGGCATGAAAGCGTTGGGGTCAAAGCCGTTGAAGCCCAGGGGGGTAATGCCTTTGGCCTGGGCGATGCGCATGACTTCCTGGGCGATGGCGATGTAGAGGCCGCGATAGTCGCGCATGGCCAGCGCATCGGCGATGGACTCGTTGGTCAGCGCGGTGATGAAGAGCTGCGCGCCGTAGCCCATCTTGCCCCACAGGTAGCCCCAGATGTTATCGGTCTGGATAGCGTCAGGCTCAAAGTCCTGGAAGAGCTTGTGCAGCTCGGCCAGCCGCGGGGTCATGGCCCCATCCATCTCGCCCAGCACCACCGCGCCGCGGCCGCCATAGAGGATGACGCCCGGCTCGTGGTAGTCGGCCCCAAAGTTGACGAACGCGCCGATGGTGCGCTCCGGCCCGACGATGCGGGCGATGGTCAGCTCGTTCAGCCCATTTTGGGCGGAGATGACGCAGCCGTCGGCGGCCAGATGGGGCGCGAGGGCTTGGGTCGCGGCCTCGGTATCCTGGGCTTTGACGGCCAGCACAATCGTCTGCCAGACGCCGCTCACCGCCTCCGGCGTGCAGGCCGGGGCTTTGACGCTGAATTCGTCAATCGGGCCGGTAATGCGCAGCCCGCGGGTGCGGATGGCCTCTACATGCTCTGCCACCCGGTCCACAAAGGTAACGTCATGGCCGGCGCGGGCCAGATAGGCGCCGATGACGCCGCCAATGGCGCCGGCCCCCCAGATCAATACGCGCATGGTTAGCTCCACCCTTCTTGGATCAAGGCCCGTGTCTCTTCCACCGCCGCCGCCCACATGTCCAGCATGGCCGCGTCGTCATGGGCGTAGACGCCGCCGAAGTTGCCGTCGCCGTAGAGGTCGCGCAGCGCCTGGCCCACCAGGCGCGGTCTGCCCGCCAGATCGGGTATCGCCTTTTGGGCCGTGGGCATTTCTACGCCGGGCAGCCGCGTCCAGGGGAAGTTTTCCATCCACGAGGCATGGCTGCCAATGGGGTCAATCTCCTGCACCTTGGCCCAGGTCTTGGGGGCGCGCCACCAGTCATGGAATTTGACGGCCACGTCCGGATGGCCGGCCATCCACTCGACCGCATAGGCGGCGGCAGGCGCGTTGCCGCCATGCCCGTTGACCAGGAGGATGCGGCGGAAGCCGGTATGGGCGAGGCTGTCGAGGATGTCGCGGATCAGGTTGATATAGGTCTCCATGCGCAGCGTGACCGTGCCAGGATACGCGCCAAAGTAGGGGGTCAGCCCGTAGGCGACGACGGGAAAGACGGGCACGCCCAGCGGCTCGGCGGCCTCCACCGCCACCCGCTCCGCGAGGATGCTGTCCACGCTGAGGCTGAGATAGGCGTGCTGCTCGGTGCTGCCCAGGGGGACGACGCAGCGGTCGTCGCGGCGCAGGTACTCTTCCACCTGCATCCAGTTCATTTCGCTGATTCGCATAGAAATCTCTCTAGGGATTTATCTTTATTGACCGGCGACGGCCAGCGCCTCGCGCAAGGCAAATGCCGCCCGGTTGATCTCGCGCACCAACTGGGTGCGGACAAAGTGATATTCGTCGCTGTCCGGGTCGAGCGCGGCCAGCCGTTTTGCGTCCGCCAGCGCGGGCAGCGGAGGCAGCCCCCAGGCCGGGTCATGGTCAAAGGGGCCGGCCTGGGTATAGGCCAGCGGGATCAGGCGGCGCGAGAGTTGCTTGAGCTGTGCGTTGAGCGCAGGCGCGTCGGCGGGCTGGGCCTGGGCTGTCCGTTCGGCCAGCCTGGCGACCGCCGCGGCCAGTTGTGCGGCGCGCGCTTGGAGCCGCCCGAAGTCCAGGTGGTCGCCCGCCGCCGCGGCCAGCTCGGCCAGGGTCGTCTGAATCTCGGCCACGGACCGGCGGAAGTCCAGCGGCAGCACGGGCTGTGTGCAGAGCCGCCAGAGCGCGCTCAGATAGATGCGCGTGTCCAGCGCCAGCACGTCCGGGTCTACCTTGTCCAGGGTATCCTCGCTGCTGTGCCACCACCACGGCATCTTGCTGCCCAAGAGTTTGCCCAGCGCGAGCGATACATAGTCGGTGTCCTGCTCGCCCATCGGCACCTGGCTCAGGCTCATAAAGAGGGAGGGCAGGCCGATGCCGTTGAAGCTCATATCGCCGGCGCGGCTCATGCGATAGGCGCGGGCAGCCTGGCCCGTATGCGCCTGCACCAGCGCCTCGCCGAAGTCGGCCAGTTCTAGGTGGGCCGGAAAGGCGCTGTAGGAGGTTGCGCCGCGCGCGCCGGTGGAGTCCACGTTGACATGCGCGACGCAGCGGTCGTACAGCTCTTCCCAGTAGTTGTCGGCGTACCAGGTGGAGCCGGAATAGCGACCGTGGCTATGGCCGCTCCAGAAGGCCAGGCGCAGGCCGCGGTAGAGCTGATCCTGCGCCTGGGCCAGCAGCCGCGCTACCTCGATCATGGTGGCGTTGGCGCTGCCGTTGTCCATGGCGCCCACTTCCCAGGAATCGAGATGGCCGCTGAACAACACAAAATCGTTGCTCTGCCGCCCGTCCAGCTCGGCCAGGAGGATGGGCGTCTGCACCCAGTCCATGAAGACGTGGCTGCGGAGCCGTACCCGCACCGGCCCTTGGGCGATCCGGGCGCGCAGGGCGTGACCGTCGGCCTCCACCAGCGAGACGGCGGGGGTGGCGGGGATGCGCTCGGCAGAGGCCGGGGTGGGCGTGCCCCAGATGGTGCTGACGATCATATAGTGGAGATGGCTGTCGTTGATGAAAATCTGGCCTGCCGCGCCGGCGCGTTCGGCCTCATAGACGGCGGTGGGCGTCGCCAGCCCGTTGAGCAGCACGACTTTGCCGGTCACATCCTGGCGCGCATACTCTTCCGCTGTGCCAAAGCCCAGGTCTACAACCTCGGCTTCAAGGTTGTCCACGGACGCGCTGTAGGCCGCGCCCAGGCAGGGAAGCTCAACAGCGACCTGGCCTGCCGTGTCCAATACCCAGAGATGGGCCTCGATGGGATAGCTGATCAGCGCGGGGTGTTCCAGCAGGGTGGTGCGCAGCCCGTAACCATCCAGCACGCTGCGGACATAGGCAAAGGCGGCGCGCTCCTCCGGCGTGCCCGACGTGCGCTCCCATTGGGCGATGGCGGCGTTGGTCTCCATCAGCCGCTCGCGCGATACCTGGTCGAGCAGGGCGCGTTCCGTGGTTGCAAGGGACTGGGCGTCGGACATAGGGCCTCTTTCTATCCCATCGGGTGTGTCATCCGGTTGATCCGGGTGCGGGTACAAATGGCTAGAGCTTGCCCCGCAGGGTGGGGTCGAGCGCATCACGCAGGCCGTCGCCCAGGAGGTTGAAGCCGAGCACGGCGAGCATGATCGCCAGCCCAGGGAAGGTGGCGACATGGGGGGCGACGCGCAAGAAGTCGCGCCCGCTGGCAACCATCAAGCCCCACGACGGCATCGGGGGCTGGACGCCCAGCCCCAGGAAGCTGAGTGAGGCCTCCAGCAGAATGGCGTTTGCCATGTAGAGGCTGGCAAAGACGATAATGGGCGGGATGGCGTTGGGCAAGATGTGGCGCGTGATCACTCTCCAGGGGGAGACGCCGATGGCCTGGGCTGCGGTCATGTATTCGCGGTTCTTGATCGCCAAAACCTGGCCGCGTGTGACGCGCGCAAAGCCCGGCGCGGCCCAGATGCCCACGGCCAGCGTGGTGTTGGGTACGCCTGTGCCCAGCGCCGCGACGACGGCAATCGCCAGGAGCAGGTAGGGAAAGGAAAGCAGGATATCCACCGCGCCCATGATGATGGTCTCGACCCAGCCGCCGAGGTAGGCAGCCGCCAACCCCAAGGTCACCCCCAAGAGTAGCGCGATGGCGACGGCAACAACAGCCACAAAGAGGGCCACGCGCGCGCCATAGATGATCCGGCTGAGGATGTCGCGGCCAAACTCGTCGGCGCCCAGGGGGTATTCCAGGCTGGGCGGCATACGCTTGTCGTTCAGGTGCTGTTGGGCTGGATCAGCCGGAGCCAGCCAGGGGGCAAAGAGGGCTGCCGCGCAGAGAGCGGCCACGATCACCATCCCTACGACGGCAAGACGGTTACGCGCAAAGCGGCGCAACAGGTCCCGTCGCGACGAGCGGGGACGGGCCGCCGCCGGCTGCAAGGACAGCCCGCCCTCTGGAGAGGGAGCCGGTCTACCGGCTGACACGCGGGTCAATGTAGGCATAGGAGATATCCACCAGCGTGTTGATCACGACGAAGCTCAACGCCAGGACCATGACCGCGCCCTGCAAGAGGATATAGTCGCGGGCGAAGATGGCCTGGACCATGAGCCGGCCCAAGCCGGGCCAGGCGAAGACGGTCTCGGTCAGCACCGCGCCGCCCATGAGCTGGCCGAACTGGAGACCGATCACGGTGATCACGGGGATGAGCGAGTTGCGCAGCACATGCCCCCAGACGATGCGGCGCGCGCCCAACCCTTTGGCGCGCGCCGTGCGCACATAGTCCTCGCGCATGATCTCCAGCATAGTTGAGCGGGTCATGCGCGAGATGATGGCGACGCTGGGCGCGGCCAACGCCAACGAGGGCAGCACCAAGTGCCGCCAGGTGCCGGTGCCGCCCACGGGAAAGAGCCGGAAGTAGTAGCCCAGAAAGTAGATCAGCACCAGCCCCAGCCAGAAGACGGGCATGGAGAGGCCGAGCAGCGCCAACAGGCGCACCAGACCATCGGTCAAGCTATTGGGGTAGAGGGCGGAGATCGCGCCGGTGGTCAGGCCGATGAGCACCGCCAGCGCCATCGCGGCCAGCGTCAGTTGCAGGGTGTTGGGCCAGACGGCGGCGATCTCGTCAATCACCGGCGTGCCCTGGCGGATCGAGCGGCCCAGGTCGCCTTGTAGCACGTTGCCGATGTAGATGACATAACGCACGAGCAGCGGCTTGTCCAGCCCCAGGTTTTCCCGCAACGCGGCCACCTGTTCGGGCCGAGCATTTTCGCCCAGCATCAGGGCCACAGGGTCGCCGGGGATCAGGTCCAGCGTCAGCATTGTCACGAAGATGATCCCCAGCAGCACGGGAACCGTCGCCAAAAGCCGGGTCGCGATGTAACGCAACATGGGGTGTTCTCAACCATAGCCCTGGACAGCCCGAACCAGGCTGTCCAGGGCAGGAAATCAACGCGCTGACTCGGCCAGCGAGACCGGCGCTAACCACAAGTAGTAATCAATCGGGTGAATGGTAAAGCCCTGCACCGCCGAGCTGGTGACGATCACTTCCTTGCTGTTATAGATGGGGACGGCGGGCACCTCCTGAGCCAAAATCTCCTGCGCCTGGGCATAGAGCGCGGCGCGCTCTTCGGGGTCGGTGCTCCGGTCCGCCTGATCCACCAGCGCATCGAACTCCGGATTCTGATACTCGAAGGAGTTCCAGCCGGTGGGCGGGATATTCTTGGAGCCAAAGACCGGCTCTAGCGTGTACTCGGCGTCGCCGGTGGCCGTGGACCAGCCGAGCGTGAAGAGGTCTGCCGGGATATTGGGCTGGCGAACCTGCTCGAAGAGTGTACCCCACTCCATGATCTCCAGTTGGATGTCCACGCCTAGCTCGCGCATGGCCGCCTGGTAGGCTTCGGCGATCTCTGCATCCTTGAGGTAGCGCCCGCGCGGGCTGAAGTGAACCAGGGTCAGCGGCTCGCCATCCTTGTCGCGGATGCCGTCGCCGTCGCTGTCCACCCAGCCGGCTTCCTCCAGCAACGCCGCGGCCCGCTCCGGGTCATAGGCAAACGCCTCGCTGATGTCGGTAAAGCCGAAGATCGAGGGCGAGATGTACGATTGGGGCAGATAGCCCATGCCCTCCAGCACGTTGTCGAGGATCGCCTGGCGATCCACGCCAAAGTTGAGCGCCTGGCGAAGGCGTACATCGCTCAATGGCTCGCGCGCCGTCATCATGCCAAACCAGACGACGCGCACCCCCGGCACCTCATGGACGGTAAAGTCCGGGTTGTCGCGATAGGTGTCAATCAGGGAGGGAGCCGGGGCCATGACCATCTGGACTTCGCCGGTGTCCAGCGCCAACATGCGCGCGCTCTCTTCGGGGATCACCCGGTAAACCACCTGGTCGAGCTTGGCCGGTTCGCCCCAATAGTCGGGGTTGCGCTCGAGCACGATGCGGTCGTTGGTGCTCCATTCGACAAAGCGGAAAGGGCCGGTGCCGACCGGGTTGCGTGTAAAGTCCTCGCCATACTGCTCCACTGCCGCGGGGCTGACGATGCCTGTCGCATAGACCAGCGACATGGCGTTGAGCAAGGGGCCGTAAGGGCCGTCGGTCACAATATCCACGGTGTAGTCATCCACCACCTCGACGGCGACAATCGCGGCGAGATTGCTGGCGGAGCGGCCTGGGTCGTCGGGGTTCTTGATGCGCTCGATGCTGAACTTGACGGCCTCGGCGTTGAAGTCGGTGCCGTCATGGAACTTCACGCCCTGGCGCAAGGTGAAGCGCCAGCGGTCCGGCTCGATCTGCTCCCAGCTTTCGGCCAGCACGGGCTTGAAGGTCATGTCGGTGTCGAGCTTGACGAGGTTCTCATAGATGTTGGACATCACCCAGTTGCCGGGCGAGGTGGTCTCGACCTTGGGATCGAGGCCGACGGCATCAGTGGGCCGGGCGATATAAAGGGCGCCGCCGGCGGCTGCCGGGGCTTCGGCGCCAGTCGCAGCTTGCTCCCCAGCAGGACCTTCTTCTGCCGGGGAGGCAGGCGCGGCCGGGGCCGCACATGCGCTCATCACCAGCGCAACCAACAGGAGGAGCGCCAACCAGATACGACGGGACAAAGGTACTGTGGACGAACGCATAGGCCATCTGCTCCTTGCGGTGAGAAATGGATAACTTGATGACGAAAGCTAGGCCATCACCTGCCGGCCTGCGAGCATAACCTGGCCGTTGGTCACGCCAGGTAGTATCGCAGCTATTTGGGGCAACGCCGTTGTTGCAATTCTAGGGTGCAATCTGTCCAAGGTGATCTATACAGATTGTAGTATAACGCGCGCCAGGGCCGGCTGCCAAGCAACCGATTAGGCTGTGGTCGTCAAAATTGGGGATTGACAGGCGCTGGTTGATGGTATACCATATACTTACCGACTTCGCCTTGATCCCCATCGTTTATCGTTTGTTCGGCTCTCTGACCGTTGGCGCGCGTGTCTGCTCAGTCCTGCATTCGAAACAGCCGCCCTGTCGCTCAAGGAAGGAAAGATCACCATGTCAGGCCGCATCACTCGCAGAGCGTTCTTGCAGATGGCCGGCGCCGGCGCCGCAGGGGCTTTCCTGGCCGCCTGTGTCCCGGCAACTGCGCCCGGCGGCGGGGCTGCGCCTAGCCCCGCCGAAGGACAGCAGCTTATCTTCTCCAGCTACACCTGGTCCGGCTATGAGGCAGCCAT
>DATLZJ010000652.1:0-5411 GCA_035574055.1 Caldilineaceae bacterium | reverse complement strand
GCTTGAGCCTGCCGTGGCCGGCAAGCCTGCGGTCTATGTCGAGAACCGTGTGGCGGCCTGGCATGGCGTGGCCCGCCGGTTGCTGGAGGAAGAGTCGCTGGCCCATCAACTGCCGAGCAGCGCTACAGCCTTTGTAGCCGTTCGCCAAGAGGCGGGCCAGCCGGTGACGCGCACGGTGGAGGTGGCGAACGCGCTGCCTGAGCAGTGGTCGGAGACGTTCTTGGCGGCGGCCCCGCCGGCTGCCGGCCCGCCCGGCGTCATGCGCGGCCTGGGCAAGGCAGCCTTCAGCCCTCCCTCCTTTCTCCATGCCGCATCTATGCCTACGCCCCCGGTGCAGCCGCAGATCATGCCTACACCAGCAGGGATGGGGGCGCGACCCTCCGGCGGCGCGTTGACGCTCTATGCCGGGCCTTTGGCCGATATCGGCGCGCAGCGGGTCCTGGTTGACTCCGGCGGTGGAAAGGACCCGCTGCCGGCAGAGGTCGCCCTGCGCGGGGTGGAGCTGACCTGTGACGCCGAAGCCAGACAGGCGTTGGCCCAGGCACGCGACCTGGTCTTGAGCCTCTATCTAGGCGACTTGTCTGCGCCCCGCGCGGTGGTCCGGCTGCGCGATATGGTGGCTGCCGGGCGTCGCCCGCTCAATTTGCGCCGCCGGGCCGGCGAGCCGGTGCGCATCGTCTTGGAGGAGCAGGGCCAGAGCGGCGCCGGAGCCGCGGGCCGGATTGAGCTGCGGCTTCTCTGGTAAGCTCAAAGCGCGGGCTTTGACATTGTTGGCGCTTCAATAAATTGGCGCTTCAGTAGATTGGCGCTTCAATGAAAGGTTTGGGCGCTACCCGTTTCGGAGGCGCGCGCTCCTAGCATACGCTCTGGGCCGGGCGTCCCCGTGCGGCAGGATGCCGCACCTACAGAATGATGTGTTGTTTAGCTTCTTAAAACTCCATTGATGTGCCCGCAATGCCTTATCAACCGTCATTTATTGCCCGAACAGTATCACTATCACCTGTGATCTAGATCTAGAAGTAGAGGAGCGCGCTGTGAAGTGTCCCAAGTGCGGCGGTACGCTGCAACCGGTGGTGCAAGATAGCATTGAAATTGACCGCTGCGACCAGTGCGGCGGCCTCTGGTTTGACCGGCTGGAGGCAGAGCGGTTAAGCAAAGCGCGCGGCAGTGAAGCCGTGGACAGCGGCGACGCCGAGGTGGGACAGGCGCACAACCAGCAAGGCAAGATCGAGTGCCCACGCTGCCACACTCAAATGATCCGCATGGTGGACCTCAACCAGCATCATATCTGGTATGAAAGCTGCCCGGTCTGCTACGGCAAGTGGTTCGACGCCGGCGAGTTCCGCGACTTGAAGCAAGAGACAATCTTCGATTTCTTTCGCGATCTGTTCACCCGCGAGCGCACGTAACCCTACGTGATATTCAGGGTGACATTCGGCCCGTGCTGCGCCCACAGGCGCGCGGCATCGAGGCAATAAATCCAGAGCTGCCCGGCTCAGGTTCATTTAGGAGGAGAGGCGGTGGAGATACCGATCTACCAGGTAGATGCGTTCACCGACCGCCCCTTTGCCGGCAATCCGGCTGCCGTCTGCGTGCTGGATCGCCCGGCTGACGAGGGGTGGATGCAGCGCGTGGCCGCGGAGATGAACCTGTCGGAGACTGCCTTTCTCCACGCCGAGGGGGATGGGTTCCGCCTGCGCTGGTTTACGCCGGCGGTCGAGGTAGACCTATGCGGCCATGCGACCCTGGCAAGCGCCCATGTGCTCTGGACGACCGGCTACCTGTGGACCTCCGAAGAGGCGCGTTTCTACACCAAAAGTGGCCTGCTGACGGCGCGCCAGGTGGACGGGTGGATCGAGATGGATTTTCCTGCCGTCCCTGCCGAGCGCGCCGAGCCGCCGCCGGGATTGGTCGAGGGGCTGGGGGTGACGCCGGCGACGACGGCGCGCAACCGGTTTGACTATCTGGTCGAGGTGGCGAGCGAGGCGGAGGTGCGCAACCTGACGCCCGACTTCGCCCGCCTGCGCCCGCTGCCCATGCGCGGGGTGATAGTGACCAGCCGCAGCGCCAACAGCCGCTATGACTTTGTGTCACGCTTCTTCGGGCCGGGGGCCGGCATCAACGAGGACCCGGTGACGGGTTCGGCCCACTGTTGTCTGGCCCCTTATTGGGGCGAGCGACTGGGCAAGACGGAGATGGTCGGCTATCAAGCCTCGCCGCGCGGCGGGGTGGTGCGGGTGAGGCTGGCAGGGGATCGGGTGCTGCTGGGCGGCCAGGCCGTGATGGTGCTGCGTGGCACGCTGGTCGAGGTCAATTAGCTCGCCGGCAAAAGCACCAGGCCGGCTTGTGAGCGATCCGGGGCTGTGCTACAATGCGGCACTGTGATTACTCTCTTGCAGTTGGTGGACTCGCCGGTTGGGCCGGCCGTGGTGCTGCTGCTCGGCGCCATTGTAGAAGTCATCGTCGGACGCTGGGTGCGCCGGCCTGGATGGTTGACCGGGTTGGCGCTCTTTTTTGTGGCCCTCGCCGCCTGGCTCTTTCTTGGGCTGCGCGCCGAGCCGGTCGTGCCCGTCTTCAGCCGCCCCTGGCAGCCCCCGCTCCAGCGCGGCAGCAACCTGTTGTGGGTTGGCGATGGCTGGAACTGGTACATCTCCGGTCTGGTGCTGCTTTTAGGCGGCGTGGGCATCCTGCTGGACCTCAACCGCCCGCAGCCGGCTGCGCCTGCAAGCGGGCGGTGGGTGCAGTCGTCGCTGGCGATTCACCTGGGGGTGCTGGCGGCGGGTCTGCTCTTTGTGGGCAGCGGGAATGTCCTCACTGCAATGCTGACTTGGGTGGTGCTGGACCTCTTCACGCTGGTGCGCGGCGCGACGCGCCCGGAGAACACCGGCGGGGGTACCCATTTGCTCAACTCGCCCCAGCACCAGGCCAAGGGGTTGAGCCTTTTGGGCGCGATGCTGCTGCTCATCGGCCTCTTGCCCGCCGGCCCAACCGGACCCAGCCAGCCGCTGCAAGGGGGGCAACTCCCTGCCGAGACGGTGGGCCTGATGCTCCTGGCCGCGCTGATCCGGGCCGGCATCTATCCTTTTCACCTCTGGCTGCTCCCGGACCATTCGCGGCAGGTGAATGTGGCCGAGCGGCTGTTGGACCATATGGTGCCGGTTCTGTGTGGTCTATGGCTGTTGGGGTGGACGGTGGAGCTGGGCGGGGAGTATATCTTGCTCCAACCAGACATCCTGCTGCTGCTGATCCTGTCGCTGGGCGGCAGCGCAGTGGCGGCCTGGACTGCCGCCGACCAGCCAAACCATACGACCTTTGTGCTCATCACCTCGGCAGGATTGGCCGCCCTGTCGGGCGCGCTGGCCTTTCAGCAAGGGCCGGCAGGGCTGATCTGGCCGACGACGGCGTTTGCGCTGGGCGGCGCGCTCTGGCTGGTGGGCGATCAGGTCTGGCAGGCATGGGGCTGGCAGCTCCCGGTCAGTGTGGGCGCTCTGGCGCTGGCCGGCGTGCCCTTTACGCCCGGTTTCCTAACCCAGCCTTCACTGGCCCGCCTGCTAACGGCAGGGCCTCTCTATCTCCTGCTCTTTGCCGCAATGGCGGCGGCGATGGGGGTGCAGGTGGCCGCCATGCTGCGAAGCTGGAGCGACGGCCAGCGCAACGACCGCCCGATGCTGCGCCCAGGGATCATCCTGCGCCTGCTGGCCGCGGTCATCCTGTTGGGGTTTCCCCTGGCGCTGGTGGGCTTCTTTCCGGCCCAGACCGCCGAGCTTGCCAATTTGAGCAACGCAATTCCACCGATGTTGGGCAATCCGCCCAATGTGGTGGCCGAGTGGCCGGTCTGGGTGGCGGTCTCGCTGCCGCTGGTCCTGGGCATCGGGCTAGTCTCGCTGCGCCCTACCCTCTGGGCGCTGCTTGGCCCCTGGCCGGAGCGGTTGAGCCGCTTGACCCGGCTGCAATGGCTCTTCCGCTTCTCGTGGTGGAGCGTGAACCAGATCAGCGAGAGTTGGGGCAATGTGCTGCGCGTGGTGGAAGGCGCAGGCTATATGGGCTGGGTTGTGGTGGCGATTGTGATGGGCTATCTGCTGGTCCGCTAGCATGGACTAGAGCTGCGGCATGGACGGCTTTTTCGACCTGCTCACCTTTTTCAGTACCCCTTTCGGATTGACGGCCACCGGGCTGGCCGCGGCGGCGATTATCCTCTTTTGGGAGTGGCGGCTGGCCTTGGTTGGGTTGGGCGTGGTCCAGGTGGGGGTGGCAACCGTTATTGTCCAGGTGGAGCAGGCGCCGGCGGAATGGGCCGGCGTCATGACCGCTGTGACCGGCCTGGCCTGTCTGATCCTTATGCTCTCGGCCAGCCAGGCGCCGGCGGCCCCCTCCATGCGCCAGGCGGGTACGTGGCAACTGCGCGCGTTGGCGTTGGTGCTGGTCTATCTGGGGTGGCGCGCCTTCGGCCACGATATCCGCATCCCCGGGTTGGTCTCTCAGGTGACTTCGCTCTTTGTCTGGCTTTCGATCTGTGTCGTGGTGATCCTGGGGTTGAGCGAAAACCCGCTCTTCACTGCTGTTGCGTTGCTGCTGTGGTGTGTCCCCGTGCAGGCAGTGGTGGCTGTGATGCTGGGGATTCCGGCGTTGATCGCGCTGATCGGCATTGTGGAGCTGGTCGTGGCGCTGGCCTGTAGCTATCTGGTGCTGGCCGAGCAGTTGCCGGCGACGGAGCGACAGCCGGTGCTGACGGATATCGCCTTTCCGGATCAACTTCCTGCCTATGGCGCTCGCCCGCAGCGGCCCATTGAGCCGCCGTCGCCAGGATGGGGGCTGCGCGAGGGTGCGCTGGGGTGGTGGCGCCGTGCATGGGGCGCGGCGCGTCCCGTGCTCCAGTTCCGCTCACCCTATCCCCCCCGACCGGCTCCTGATCAGCCCCAAGGGCGCGCCGTGCTGGCGCGCAAGCGCCAATGAACGGTTCGGATTCCCTATTGAGCCTGCCGGTCGCTTTGATCGGCAGCCTGCTGGCCGCCGCCGCAGTTACCTATCTCCTCCGGTATTGGGAGCGGCTCACTGCGCTGGTCGGTGCAGGGGTGGTCGGCTTTTGGGCGGCGCTGCTCTGGCAGGTGGACTTGGCCCAGCCCCTCTGGATACTGCCGGTGGGGGGGCAGGTGGTAGACCTGGGCGCGCCGCTGGAGCGCATGGGCTTCACCCTGCGGCTGGAGCCGGGCGCGATCCCGATCCTGGTGTCGAGCCTGCTGCTGGCGGCGACCGCGTTTTTACTGGCTGCCTGCCTCAGCCAAGGGCGGAGCTTTGTCCCCTTTACGTTGGCGTTGCTGGCCGGCTATCAGTCGCTGGCGCTGTTGATCACCGGCCCGCTGGCGCCTCCCCTGCTGGCGCCCCTGGTGCTGGCGGTGTTGAGTGGTTTGGGC
>DATLZJ010000651.1:0-5867 GCA_035574055.1 Caldilineaceae bacterium | reverse complement strand
CACCCCCGCCGACATGGCCGCCCATACCAGCACCTGGGATGAGCCGATCTGCGCCCACTACCGCGGCGTCACCCTCTACGAGTGCCCGCCCAACGGCCAGGGGCTGGCGGCCATCATCGCCGCCAATCTGGCCGCCGGCTTCGACCTGGCCTCGATGAGTGAGGTGGACCGAGTCCACACCTTGATCGAGTGTATGCGCCTGGGCTTTGCCGACGCGCAACAGTGGGTTTGCGACCCGCGGGTGTCGCCCATCCCCCTGGCCGAGCTGGTCAGCCAGGAATATGCCCGCCGGCGCCGGCAGCGGATTGACCCTTGCCGGGCCGCCCAGCATGTCCCCTTTGGCGATCCACTGGCCGGCTCCGACACCGTTTACCTAACGGTGGTGGACGGCGAGGGCAACGCGTGCAGCTTTATCAACAGCCTCTACCAGGGAACCGGAACGGGGCTGGTCGTGCCGGGCACCGGCGTCAGCCTGCAAAACCGAGCCAAGCTCTTTGTGCTGGACGCCGACCACCCCAACGCGCTCGCGCCCAACAAGCGCCCCTACCAGACCATCATCCCGGCGATGACGACCAGGGATGGCGAGCTGCACGCGGCGCTGGGTGTGATGGGCGGCTACATGCAGCCCCAGGGACATCTCCAGATGTTGGTCAATCTGGTGGATTTGGGCCTATCGCCCCAGGCCGCGCTGGATGCGCCCCGCTGGCAGCTCGCCGGCCCCGGCGACGGGCTGGGCGCGCAACAAAGCGGCGGGCTGGTAATGATGGAGGAGGGGTGGAGCTTCGCCACCCTGGCCGAATTGGCCCGCCGCGGCCACCGGCTCGTACCTGTGGACGGATTTGAGCGTATTACCTTTGGCGGCGGCCAAATCATCCTGCGTGACCCAGAGAGCGGCGTGCTCATCGGCGGCAGCGACCCGCGCAAGGATGGCTGCGCGGTGGGCTGGTAATGCGCAGAAGGCCAGATCAGAAGAGAAGGGAGTCCTACTGCTTTTAAACAGGCTCTGCGTACAATCGCAGTAGGATGACAACCACCGGCAACGACCAACCGACGGTCAGCGATGACCGGCCTGGGGCAACGCGGCCCAGGGCGACGATGCAAAGGGAGACTCTTGTGATCACCGATCTAGGCTTGACAGAACAGACCCCACGACCGGCTGCCGCATGCGGGCATTTCCCCTTGTTCGCTAAAAAGATGCAGGCGGCAGGGCTGCCTGCACTGGCGATCCGCATCTTCGAGCATTACTATAACCGCTTGCTAGAGGGAGCCACCGGTTACATAGATAGCCGCGAGGCCGGGCCGGTGAACGGCCTGCCCGACTATGATGACCTGGGCGACCGCTATGACCAAGTAGGCCGCGAGGCGCTGGCGCGGACGGTCGTGCTCAAGCTCAACGGCGGGCTGGGCACCACCATGGGCATGAACGGCCCCAAGGCGCTCCTGCCGGTCAAGAATGGGCTTAGCTTCCTCGATATTATCTTACGCCAGGTGCTCCATCTGCGCCAGGAGACAGGCGTCCGCCTGCCGCTGGTCTTGATGAACAGCTTTAACACCCACGCCGAGACCCAGACGGCGTTGGCCGGTTACCCCACCTTTCACCAAGATTTGCCCATTGACTTTGTGCAGCACGAGCACCCGAAAATCTGGAAGGAGAGCCTCAAGCCGGTCGAATGGCCCGATGCGCCCGAAAAGGAGTGGTGCCCGCCCGGTCATGGCGATATCTACGTGTCGCTCATCACAACCGGCATGTTGGACAAGATGCTGGAGGCCGGCTATGAGTACCTCTTTGTCAGCAACTCGGATAACCTGGGTGCGATCCTCGACCCCAGGATTCTGGGCTACTTCGTCGAGCAGCGGCTCCCCTTTCTGATGGAAGTGGCCCATCGCACCCTGGCCGACAGCAAAGGCGGGCATCTCAGCCGCCGGCCCGACGGCCAGCTCATCCTGCGCGAGCGGTCCCAGTGCCCGCCGGAGGAGATAGAGCAGTTTCAGGACATCCGGCGCTACCAATACTTCAACACCAACAACCTCTGGCTCCACCTGCCGGCGCTCCAAGCGGTGCTGCGCCAGCATGACAACCTGCTCGACCTGCCCCTGATCCGCAACGAAAAGCCGGTAGACCCGACCAACCCCAGTTCCCCCCGGGTCTACCAACTGGAAACGGCGATGGGGTCGGCCATCTCGCTCTTTGCCGGCGCCCAGGCGCTGCGGGTGCCGCGCAGCCGCTTCATTCCGGTGAAGAAAACCAACGATCTGCTGCTGCTCTGGTCTGATGTCTACGAGCTGACCGAGGATTACCGCCTCCAGCTTGTGCCTGACCGGCAACGGGACTTCCAGCGTCGCCCGCCGCTCATCTTCCTAGATGACCGCTACTATGGGCTGATCGCAGACCTCCAGCAACGCTTCCCCCACGGCGCGCCCTCGCTGCGCCGCTGTGTGGCGCTGCGCGTGGAGGGGAACTTCATCTTCGGCAAAGGGGTGGTGATGGAGGGGACCGTGCGCCTGGTGAACGACCAGGAGGAGCCGGTCCATATTCCCGATGGCGCCCGGCTGCAGGGCGAGGCGAACGGCTAAAGCGCCAATGCGGCGGGGGCCGGCCCACCCATGACCGGCCCCCGCCCTCTGTTCAACACCGACTCTACGTCTTGTACCCTATCTCACCCACCACGGCGTCAAAAAATTTGGCCCACCGGCCAGCAAGGGCTATTGGCCGTTGCTCTGGCCGGACAGGCGATGCTGGCTGTCTATCGTGGTCTTGACCGCGATCCGCTTGGGCTTGACCGCCTCGGTCTTAGGCAGCCGGAGCGTCAAGACCCCATGCTCGTGGCTGGCTTCCACCTTGTCGGCGTCCACCGGCGTCGGCAGCGTAATGCTGCGCATGAAGCGGCCATAGCGCCGCTCGCGCAGGTGATAGTTCTTCTGCTCGGTGGCGGTCTCGCTCTTGGTCTCGCCCTTGATGGTCAGGACGTTATCGGTCAAGGTCACCTCGACCTGATCTGGGTCAACACCGGGGATAGACGCCTTCACAATATACCCCTCGGCATCCTCAGCCACATCGAGGGCAAGCGGGAAGCCCTCCCAGCGCGGCTGCATCCAAAGTCGCGGCGATTCGGCAAACGACTCCTCAAAGAAGCGGTCCATCATGTCCCGGAAAGCCTGCATCTCACGGAACGGATCCCAACGAGTTAGCGCGTTCATCCATGTACCTCCTGTCATCAGACGCTTGACTTTGGCCTGTATTGCTAGGCGGTAACGGGCTGGCGGCGCTCTACGCCTTCAAAGCCGGCCCCCAAGAACCACATGGCTCAGGCGCTCCATAGATGGTTTCACTTTCTAATCTACGGAGCGCCTGTTAGATGGTCGTTGGCGGCTCGTTAGTATTTTGTCAGATTTAGGCTTCCAAGGCTTCGACCACCGTAAAGGTGAGCTGGTCGCCGATCAGGTCCACCACCACGTGGTCGCCGTCCTGAATCTTCCCCTCCAGGATTTGGGTCGCCAGCGGGTCCGCGATGCGGTGCTGGAGCACCCGCTTGAGGGGCCGTGCGCCAAAGGCCGGGTCGAAGCCCTCTTGCACCAGCAGCTCCTTGGCCGCCTGGGTCAGCTCCAGCGTGATGTTGCGGTCCTTGAGCAACCGGCGGAAGCGACCGAGCTGGATGTCCACAATCTCCAGCAGATGCGCCTTCTGGAGCGCATGGAAGATCACCACCTCGTCAATCCGGTTCAAGAACTCTGGCCGGAAGTGAGAGTGCAGCACCTGGCGCACCCGCCGCTCCACCTCCTCGTCCACGCCTGCGACCTCCAGGATATACTGGCTGCCCAGGTTGCTGGTCATGATGATGATGGTGTTGCGGAAGTCCACCGTTCGCCCCTGGCTGTCGGTCAACCGCCCATCATCCAGCACTTGCAGCAGGACGTTGAAGACCTCCGGGTGGGCCTTCTCGATCTCGTCGAAGAGCACCACCGAGTAGGGGTGGCGGCGCACCGCCTCGGTGAGCTGGCCGCCCTCGTCATAACCGACATAGCCCGGCGGCGCACCGATAAGCCGCGCCACTGTATGGCGCTCCTGGTATTCGCTCATGTCAATGCGCACCATGTTCTGCTCGTCGTCGAACAGGAACTCGGCCAGCGCCCGCGCCAGCTCGGTCTTGCCCACGCCTGTCGGCCCCAGGAAGATAAAGCTGCCGATGGGGCGGTTGGGGTCTTGCAGACCGGCCCGGCTGCGGCGGATGGCCGACGCCACCACGCGCACTGCCTCCTCCTGGCCCACCACCCGCTTGTGAAGCTCCTCCTCCATGCGGATCAGCTTGGCGCGCTCGCCCTCCATCAGGCGCGAGACCGGAATGCCGGTCCACTTGCTGACCACGGCTGCGATCTCCTCGGCGTCCACCTCTTCCTTGAGCAGCGCGCCCTTAGCCTGGAGCGCCCGCACCCGCTCTTCGGCGGCGGCCAGCTCGCTCTCCAACTGGCGCATGGTGCCGTAGCGCAGCTCGGCGGCCTTTTGCAGGTCATAGGCCCGCTCGGCCTGCTCGATCTGGATGCGCACCTGGTCAATCTGCTCCTTGAGCTGGCGCACCTTGGCAATCGTCTCACGCTCGGATTGCCAACGGGCGGTCATCTCGGCGCTGCGCTCCTTGAGGTCGGCCAGCTCCTGCTCCAGATCGGCCAGTCGCTGCCGGCTCGCCTCATCCTTTTCCTTCTTGAGCGCCTCGCGCTCGATCTCCAACTGCATGATCTGGCGGTCAATCTCATCCAGCTCCTGCGGCTTGGAGTCAATCTGCATCCGCAGCCGGCTGGCCGCCTCGTCAATCAAGTCAATCGCCTTGTCGGGCAGGAAGCGGTCGGTGATGTAGCGGTGGCTCAAGGTCGCCGCCGCGATCACCGCGCTGTCAGTGATGCGCACGCCATGATGCACCTCGTAACGCTCCTTCAGCCCGCGCAGGATGCTGATGGTGTCCTCGACGGTCGGCTCGTCCACCATCACCGGCTGGAAGCGCCGCTCCAGCGCGGCATCCTTCTCAATGTGCTTGCGGTACTCGTCGAGCGTGGTCGCGCCGATGGCGTGCAGCTCGCCGCGCGCCAGCATGGGCTTGAGCATGTTGGATGCATCCATGCTGCCCTCGGCTGCGCCCGCGCCGACCAGGGTGTGCATCTCGTCAATGAACAGGATGATCTTGCCCTGGCTATCGGTGATCTCCTTGAGCACCGCCTTGAGCCGCTCCTCAAACTCGCCGCGGTACTTGCTGCCCGCGACCAGCGCGCCCAAGTCCAGCGCCACCACGCGCTTGTCGCGCAGGCTGGCCGGCACATCGCCGTTGACAATGCGTTGCGCCAGGCCCTCGACGATGGCCGTCTTGCCGACGCCCGGCTCGCCGATGAGCACCGGGTTATTCTTGGTGCGGCGGCTCAAAATCTGGATCACCCGCCGGATCTGCTCATCCCGGCCAATCACCGGGTCGAGCTTCCCTTTGCGCGCCTCGGCGGTCAGGTCGCGGCCATATTTCGCCAGCGCCTCATACTGCGCCTCCGGGTTGTCGCTGGTGACCCGCTGGCGCCCGCGCACCGCAGCCAACGCCTGCATAATGGCGTTGTAGTCTATCCCATGGCGCGCCAGCACATCGCGCGCCTTACCGGCTTGGGACGCCATCGCCATCAACATATGCTCGGTCGAGATATACTCGTCCTTCATGTTATCGGCGATCTGCTCGGCTTCGCGCAGGATGTTGCTCGTCTCGCGGCCCATGCCGATCTGCACACCGCCGCCGGTGACCCGCGGCTTGGCGGCGAGCAGTTGCTCAACGCTGCGCTCCACCTCGGCCTGGTCCACGCCAATGCGGCTGACGAGGGAAGGCACGACGCCGCCCTTCTGG
>DATLZJ010000650.1:0-2674 GCA_035574055.1 Caldilineaceae bacterium | reverse complement strand
GCAGGGCATCTACTAGTGGAGCATAGGGGAAGGAACTGTCTTGCTCAAAGCAATAGCCCTGGAGGGTCAGGAAATGCGCTGCGCTGGCGCGGTGACAAAGCTCACGCAACAGGCGGCTCTTGCCGATGCCGGCGTCGCCGGCGAGCAAAATACACTGTCCCAAGCCGCGCTGGGCCGCTTGCAGGACGTAGTCAAGTGTCTCAAGTTCCTGCGTCCGCCCGATCAGCGCAGGCGAGATCACCGGCGTATCAAAGGGAGAAACAGCCATAGCCATGCCCTAGCATACATCGTCTCGCGCTCAGGGGCAACCGTCTCTCTACCATAGCCACCGCCATCCAGCATGGCGCCCAACTTGCTCTCCATTATCGGCGGGTTTAGGGTATACTGGGGGCGACTACCGGGCAAAGCGTCCGCTATGGCTAAGTGGAACATGAGAAGGGAGATCCATGACGGCGGAAACCATCTTCAGCAAGATCATCCGGCGCGAGGCGCCTGGGAAAATCCTCTACCAGGACGACCTGGTGACGGCCTTTCAGGACATCCACCCGCAAGCGCCGGTCCATATCCTGCTCGTGCCCAACAAGCCCATTCCCACGGTCAACGATGTGCAACCGGAGGATGAGGCGGCGTTGGGGCGGCTCTTCACCGTCGCCGCCAGGCTGGCGAAAGAACAGGGGATTGCCGAGGACGGCTACCGGCTGCTGGTCAACTGCAACCGGCATGGCGGGCAGGTAGTCTATCATCTGCATATGCATCTGTTAGGAGGACGTCCCCTGGGGCCGATGCTGGCGCGGCCTTAATCGGCACGCGAGCCGGCGGGCGGCTGGACCGTGGACGGCATCTGGCTCAATGTGTTCTTGAGTTCCTCTTGTTCGACGACTTGTTTGACGATAAGCTGCGCCTTCAGGAGATCACGGATTTCGGCCAGCAGCTTGACTTCTTCCGGCGGCGCAGGGGGGGCCGGCGGCTGCTTGCGGTAGATCATATTGACGGCGCGCACCAGCAGAAAGACGGCGAAGGCAATGATGAGGAAGTTGATGATCGCCTGGATGAAGTTGCCGTAGGCGAAGACTGCATTGCCCACCTGGACGCTTAATCCAGTGAAGTCGATCCCGCCCATGAGCACACCCAGGAGCGGGGTGAGCAGGTCCGCAACCAGCGAGTTGACAATGGCAGTGAAGGCTGCGCCGATGACAATGCCGACTGCTAGCTCAATTACATTGCCGCGATTGATGAAGTCTCGGAATTCCTTGACGAAACCCATGGGGCGCTCCTTTCGAGGTCGGCCTCAAGTGGTTTATTCAACTCTCTCGACCCTTTTAGCCTGACCGCATTGTGGCACGCAGCGAAGCCTTTGTCAATCATTTTTGGCGTTTCTTTATGGTTTCCACTATAAATTATGCCTGCACTCATGATGTCTAAGGGGGTCTATGCGCGCAGTCGGTAGTAGCCTGCCCCGTGTTGACGCCGTGGAAAAGGTGGCCGGCACGGCGCTTTATCCCGGCGACATTGACCTGCCGGGCCAGCTTTGGATGAAGATCGTCTTTGCTGGCTTTCCCCATGGGCGGATCACCGCCGTCCATACGGCTCAGGTCGCAGCGGCCCCCGGCGTGGTCGCAGTGCTCACCGCGCCTGATGTGCCGGTCAACGAATATGGGTTGATCATGCCCGACCAGCCGGTGCTTTGCGGGGTGGGCAGCACACCCCAGGCCGAGCGCGTGCGCTGGGAGGCCGACCATGTGGCGTTGGTGGTGGCCGAGACGCCCGCCCAGGCCGAGGCCGCGGCCAAGCTGATCCGGGTCGAGTATGATCCCCTGCCGGTGGTCACCGACCCGCTGGCGGCCATGGCGCCCGATGCGCCCATCCTCCATCCCTACCCGTTCGCCTACCCCTATGGCGAGCGTCGGCTGGACTCCAACGTGCTGCACAGCTACCGCATCCAGCGGGGCGATGTGGCCGCAGGCTTTGCCCAGGCCGATGTGATTGTGGAGGCGACCTACCGCACCCACGCCCAAGAACACGCCTATCTACAGCCTGAAGCCGGCCTGGCCTATGTCCGGCCCGACGGGCGGATCGAGGTGATCTGTGCCGGCCAGTGGATGCACGAAGAACGGGAACAGATCGCCCACGCCCTCGGCCTGCCCGCCGAGCAGATCGTGGTGCGCTACCCGGCCATCGGCGGGGCCTTTGGCGGGCGGGAGGATATCTCTATCCAGATCGCCCTGGCGCTGGCCGCCTGGAAATTAGGACGGCCCGTCAAGACGGTCTGGAGCCGGGAGGAGAGCATCATCGGCCATCACAAGCGCCACCCCTACATCCTGCGAGCCAAGTGGGGCGCGACGCGCGATGGTCGCATCGTCGCCGCGCAGATGGATGTGACTAGCGACGCCGGCGCCTATGCCTACACCAGCACCAAGGTGCTGGGCAACGCCACCCTGGCCTGCCTTGGCCCCTATGACATCCCCAATGTACTGGTGGACGCCCGCACCGTCTACACCAACAACTGTCCCAGCGGCGCCTTCCGGGGTTTTGGTGGACCCCAGGGCCACTTCGCCGCCGAGGGGCAAGTCAACAAGCTGGCCCAGGCGCTGGGTATGGACCCGGTGGAGCTGCGCCTGCGCAACATTTGGCGGGAGGGAACGATTCTGCCGACGCGCAGCGTCGTGCCGGCGGG
>DATLZJ010000649.1:0-6563 GCA_035574055.1 Caldilineaceae bacterium | reverse complement strand
TGAGACGTGTTCCCTCACCGCCGGCCAAGATCATCGCAATCGTTCTCATAGTCTGCTCGCTAATTGACGATTCGCGAACTGACGGTTCGCAAATGGACCGTTGTTGAATTGACGCTGGGTTTACAGAGGGTAGCCATCATTGCCCCTATACTAACGCAAAGTGACCTGAACTTCAACCGCCTCTGGCACACCCTGGCGATAGAGAAGGAGACCCCTCTGCCCAGAAGTCGCAGCCGCTCCCGGCATGAAAGCCCACAGCATGAAAGCCCACAGCATGAAGGAAGTGTAAACGCAACCGGTTTTGGGCATCCCCGGTTGTGCAGGTATAATGTTAGGTCGCGAATTTACGTCAATATACGTCAATAGGCTATTTTGGTTCTTATGATTCCCACAGGAGGAAAGCGTGCTGCAACGCCAAACCCAAACAGCAGCTTTCTGGCGAGATGAATTTGAAGTCTCCTCAAACGATCTGGACTTTCTCTACAATTTGTTGCTGGACGCCCAATCGCCCAAGACATTAGAGGAGTTGGCGACGGCGCTGATCCAGGAATACATGCGGCGCGAGAACGCCAAGATCGAATCGGAGCTGTCCAAAGGCGCCGTCTATCTGCCCAAGGCACGTTACCAGGTGGGCCAGACCCTGGTCTTTCCGGCGCTTGACTTTGCTACCGGTGAAGTAGTCGGCGTGCGCGCCGGCCAAAATCCTGAGCATGGCGATTTTGAAGTCATTCAGGTACGCTTTCCCGCTTCCAACACCACCCGCGAGTTTGCCGCCGGTCTACAGACTGCCCACCGGCTGAATCAAAGCAACGGGGAGAAACTTCTCCACGACGAGGCCCAGCTCTCGGCCGCCGAGATTTACTCGCTCTATCAGGACGAAATTGATGCGAGCATCCTCTATGCCCTCGAAGAGGGGCCGCGCAGCGCCGACTTTGTCCAGGTAGATGACCACTGGTTGTTGGCCGATATGCTGGCCGAGGTCCATGTGGGCCATCTCAATATTGCCGAGGCGCTGATCGAGGTCAACGGCCACCCGATGACGGTTGACGAGCTGCTGGCGGAGGTCGAGCTGGATGCCAACGTCAGCCCGGCCATGCAGCGCATCAGCCTGGAGCACGCGCTGGCGCACGACGAACGCTTTGACCGGGTACAGCGCGACGGCGCGCCTGCCTGGTTCCTCACCCGCATGGAGCCTGCCGAGGTCATCAGGCCGCCGCTGGCCTTGCGCCCCGCCCAGGTACGCTATAACCGGGCGCTCCTCAGCGTCGAGCTGCTGCAAACCGAATGGGAGCTGGATGACGAGTGGGGGGAGAGTACCCTCAGCTCAGAACTGCCGACCGTCGTACCCAACACCTCGCTCACCCTGATCTATCCCCATCGCCGTTACGGCACGCTGCCGCTCAACGGGCGGACGCGCAACTTCTTTCCTACCGGCAACAGCAAGGCCACCGTCACCCTCATAGACGGTCGCTGGGGCGCCCATTATACCGGCTGGGTAGTGCAGGAGGGGCGCTTTGTCACCGGGCTTGCCAAGTGGATGGAGGACCACGCGCTGCCCGTCGGCGCGATCGTTACCCTGGAGCGCACCAGCAACCCCGGCGAGATCGTCGTTGACTTCCGCACCCGGCGTCCTAAGCGCGAATGGGCGCGCGTTGCCACGCCCGACCTGAACCGCTTGCTCCTAACCTTTGAGATGAACAAAATCCAGGTCGCTTGTGAATATGACGACGCCCTGATCGTCGCCGACACCGGCCCGGAAGAGATAGATGAGCTACGCGAAAGGCTGGCGAAGAACGGTGTTGAGCTACACGAAATCGTTGACCAGATCGTGCCGGAGCTGACCAAGCTCAACCCGGCAGGCACCGTTCACGCCAAGACCATCTACAGCGCGGTCAATATCGTCCGCCGCTGCCCTCCAGGCCCAATCTTCTATCACCTGATCAGCAACCGGCGCTTCCGGGATGTGGGCAGCGGCTATTTTGCCCTGGCCTAGCCCCTGGCGCATTTACTTGCCGGAGAACCCTTCATGACTCAAACCGTTACACTCCGCCGCCTAACCCGCTACCGGCCAACGCTGGACACTAAATTTCACATTGACTACGGTTGGTGGGAACAAAGTGGGCGGGACTTTCGCCTGTACCTACGCGACCAACTCTGTGATGAGTGCCGCGAGCGCTTCGCCGACCACCAGAACACAGAAAACGTAGACTGGGTGGACCCTGACACCGGTGAGGTCCACCAGACTGATGCGCTGCGCGAATGCCTGCGCACCCGCTGCGCCAACGACCCCGACTATATCAACGAGCGGCTGCCGTTGGCCTCGGCCTGCTTCCGCATCTTCCTTGCCAACAATAACACCCCTCTTTCGCCGAATGAGCTGCACCAGTTGCTGCCCTGGCTCTCGCCAGAGTTGATCCTGCGCACGCTAGGGGGTGAGCGGGTCTATTTGGGCCTCCGTCCGGTAGAGGCATAGACGGCGCGTTGGTAACCAAAACGGGCGGGACAGCCTTGAACTGTCCCGCCCGTTCTTATTTAGCAGATACAGATAATCGACGGGTTTGGCTTTGGGGCAAGAAGCCGGAATCGTATAGCCATCATACATGCTTGCTGGCGACCGGCCCTTGCGGCCTACGCGAATAACTCGGCCACCCGGCAGGTAAAACCGGGGAGGGCCGTGGGAAACTCCAAGCTTGCATCCGGCCCGAAGGTGCGCGCCAGGCCATCGGGGATGTGGGCGATGACTTCTCGGGTGCGGGGGTAGATGGTCAGCACCAGCGCTGCGCCGGCGGAGAGATCATCACGCACCTTCTCGCGCACCTCGTCCGCCGTCTCGTTTCGGGATATAATCTCCACGGCCACATCCGGCGCGCCCTCCCAAAAACCTTCCGGAATACCTACAGCCTGAATACGTTCTGATGTAACGTAGGATACATCCGGAGCACGCACCGTATCGGGGTTGCGCTCCAGAATATAACCTGCTTCTACGCCCACGTAGCCATCAGTTCCCTGTTTGGTCCATCCTCGAAGTAGCTCAACCAGATTAGCGACAATAGCACCAGGAAACATTCCTGGCGGCATCGTCTCAATGACCTCCCCGCGTACTAGCTCGCGCCGCTTCTCGGTTTCCGGCAGCCGCCAGAAATCGGCAGCCGTCATCGGTTGGGTTAGCACTGTGCTCATGAATCTCCACCTTTCGACACAAGCCACGCTTGCGGTAAGCGTAGCACAAGCCGCCTACTCGTAACAACCGGATGGGGCTTGTTGGAGCAACAGATGTTCTCTGACGCTCCTTTTCTATAACCACAGGCTCGATACAACTCGATATAAAACTTGATATAAGAGGTATATCATGGAGCAGGTGCGGATGACGGTGCTGGCGCTGGCTGAGTTGCGCCGGCAGGCCAAGATCATGGCCGCCGCCCAGAATGTCGCCGGTCGGCTAGTAGCGGCAAAGCTGGCAGAGGTCATGACAACCGTGGTCGCTATTCTCACCCGCTAGGTCTGGATTGGCGATAGTACCTTCTTTGGAAAGTCGCACTGCTCCCGCTTAAGGCTGCGAGGCGCAGGAGGCCGGGATCAGCGCACAGGTCTGGTCTGCGACGGGCGGGTCGCGCGGCGGCGGCAGCGGGATGATAACCTCGGTTCCCGGCCCGCCCGCCAGCGGCAGCCGCTCCCCGCTCGCCGGATGATATAGACCGACGGCCAGGGTCCATTCGCCGGGCGCAGCGTCCACTGGGACGCGCATCTGCCGCCAGTCGAGCCACGGGTCTGTCTGTAAACTAGCAGACGAATAAGGGATCACGAGCCGGGGCGCGCCATCTTGTTGATCCTGGGTCTCGCCGTCGCGGCGCAGATGGACAAAGACATCTGCCCCGGCGGGCCAGGCGGCCCCCTCCCAGCGCAGCCACAAGTCCAGCGGCGCGCCGGGCCAGCGTTCTGCTGCTGGCAGCCAGGCTGCCAGCGCCAATTGCTCACCATTGCCCAGGTCAAACCTTGCCGCTGTCCTGGCAGTGTCCTGGGCGACGGGCCAAGCGCGCTGATGAAGCTGCTCGTCCAGCGCCAGCAAAACGCCGTCGCTGTCCCGGCGATAGAGACCCACCAGCGCCGCCTGCTCCCCCACCACGATGGCTTCCTGCGGCGGCCAAACCAGTCCAGGCGTCCGCTCCACAACCACCCCCCAGCTTTGGGGCAAATAGAGCGGCAAGGTCGTCAGATGGAGCCGGTCGCCCGGCTGCCATTGGTCCGGCGGATACCAGACCAATGCGGGCGGCATGGCATCGGCCCAGCGGTAGAGCAGATCGCCCGCCGGGTCGCGCAGCGCCAGCGCCGGAGCCATGCGCGCCGGGTCAAAATCCTCGCCCACCATCCAGTGGGTGGTAACCCAACTCTGCCGCCAGCGGGGCCAGTCCGCCAGCTCAACGCCCGTGAAGGTCAGGGGAGCGTCCGTTTCCACCGCGCCCGGTGTGCGCGCAAAATCGTAGAAGGCCGGTGGAATCTGCTTATTGGCCGCGCCCTTTGCCAGGAGCAGAAAGCCGTCTGCCCCGTCCACCACCCCCCACTCGCCGGCCAGCATCGCCTCGACCGTCGCCCGCACATCGCCGGGGGCCATGTCGGTGGCGGTGGTGACATCGAGCAGCGCCCAGTCTGCCCGGCCAGGCGGCTCCAACCCGATGGGGAATTGATAGACATAGCGTCGCAGGCTCACATGGGGATGGACCGCGGCCGTGGCCGTCACCGCGGCGCCGGCGGGAAGCTGGGCGGTAAAACGGGCCAGCAGCCGGTGGTGCGCAGTGACGGGCGTGGGGTCATAGCGCCCACCGCCCGGCCCGCGCCCGGCCGTCCCATAGCCCTGGACGGCCCAGCCCAACAGCCACAGCGCTAATAAGAACGCCAACAGCGGGCGCAGCGCGGTACGCGAATTTTGAAGCAGCGCCGCCGCGGCCATGGTTGTGGGCGAGAAGGCCGGAAGATGTTGGAAGCCCGGTGAAGAGCGGGTGAGCCGTCTTGTCGCCAGCCGCCAGACGCGAGCCATCCCAAAGGCCGTCGCCGCGGCAAAATAGACCACCACCGGCGCGCTGTAGTGGAACTCGCCATAGTACTGGGCCGGATAGGCGCTCAATAAATTCGCCAGCAGCACCGGCAGGCAAAGCAGCGCTGCCTCCGGCGCAAGCAGCGCCAAGAAGCCCAGCGGCGCCGCCAGCCCGATCAGGTACGCCCACCGCGCCGGCTCGCCGACAATGGACCAGACCAGCCCCGGCTGCGTTGCCAGATTTCTGAGGATGTCCGCCGGGGAGTCACCCAATGCGCCATAGCGCCGGAAATAACTGCTCTCGGCGACGCCATAGACCTCAACGGCATGGGCAGGCACAATGATAAAGGTGGCAAGATAGAACCAGACCAGCGCCGCCAGCGCCAGCCCACTCCCCAGCAACAGGGGGAGCCACGTCTCTCTGGCCTCATGTCTGCGCCGCTCTAGGCGGGCCAGCACACCCCCGCGCCAGGCCGCCCATAGCCCCAACCCGGCTGCCAGCAGCGCCATCTCTTCTTTGACCAACGCCGTCAACACGACGGCGCTGGCAACCTGGCCCCAATGCCTGGTCTCCACGGCCCAGAAGGCCCAAAGCACCGGCAACACGGCCAGGGGCGCCGCATGGAACTCGGTCAGCACCGCTGACTGGAGCTGAGGCAGCAGCAGATAAGCCGTTGCCAGGGCCAGCGCGGGGACTTTGATCCAGCCGCAATGGGGCCGGCGGGCGCCGGCAGCGCTCTCCCGATCGGGATGCGCCCGCTCCAGCAGCGTGACCGCCAGCTCATAGAGCGGCCACGCACCCAACGCAGCCACGGCCACTTGGAGCAGCAGCAACGCCCGCACATCGTTCCACACCCACAGGACAGGGCTGATCAGCGCCAGGATCGGCTCCACGTGGTCGGTCATGCGTGTGGCGATGAACCCATTATCGGTCATCTCCACAAAGCGACCGCGGCTGCTGTTCCAGACCGCTTGGGCGATCTGTCCCAGATCGGCCTTGTGGGTGCGCATCCCCGCGTGCTGCGCGAAGGCCAGCCTGGTAAAGATAGCGGTGTAGAGCAGGATCAGGCCCGCCAGCAACAGGTTGTACAGGTCAAGCGACGCGCGATACGGCACGCGTCGCCGGCTGTTCAGTTTGGCCGCGGTTGGGAAGGCCACAAGCGCCTCGACAGGCTACGTAGGCGGTGGATTGGCAGTCATACCGCTCATGCGGCGACGCCCAGGGCCGACCGGGCCGCCGCGGCCACCTGCTCGACCTGCGCCGGCGCCAACAGCGGATGCATGGGCAACGAGACTATCTCATTGACCAGCCGCTCGGTTTCGGGCAGGGCGACCGTTGCGCCCGGCTGCCCGGCATAGGCAGGCTGGCGGTGGATCGGGACCGGATAGTGTATGGCGCTGCCGACGCCTGCGGCCTGGAGCCGTTGGCGAAAGCCGTCTCGGTCCGGCGCCCGCACTACATAGAGATGATAGACATGGCGGCAATCGGGGCGCTCGACCGGCAGCGCCAGCTCGGACGGCAGATGGTCAGCAT
>DATLZJ010000648.1:0-4372 GCA_035574055.1 Caldilineaceae bacterium | reverse complement strand
TAGCGGCTTACCAGTTGAAAGAACGGTTACCTCCCCCGGACGGGCGGGCGCGCCGGGGGAGGTACGGCGCCTGTGTCTTGATGACGCCCTGCTCTGCTGTGTGACCTGATTGGACGCCGAATGAGTTGGACCCTTAATGGGTCAGGGCCAGCTCCGCCCAGGCATCCAGCGACTGCTCCAGCGTTGCCTGAGTCTGGGCATAGGCGGCGCTCAACTCCTGGACTCTGGCTAAGTCTTGGGCATGGCTGGCGGCTTGCAGGTCTTGCTCGATCTGCGCCAGCAGCGCCTCTAGCCGGTGGACCTGCTCCTCCATCTCGGCCAGGGCGCGCTCCCGGCGACGCGCTTCGTTCTTGCTCTGGCGGTCGCTGCCCTGATTGCGCCTGGCCTCGACGCGTTGAGCGGCGGCATTCTGCCTGGCCGCCTCCGCTGCCGCCTCGCGGGCGGCCACATACTCGGCATAGGGGCCGGCGAAGACGTGCAGCCGGCCCTCGCGCAGCTCCCAAATCTGGGTCGCCAGCCGGTCAATCAAGTAACGGTCATGGGAGACCAGCAGGATCGTGCCGTCGAACTGCTCCAGCACCTCCTGTAAGACCTCTTGGGCCGGAATATCCAGATGGTTGGTCGGCTCGTCCAGCAACAGGAAGTTGGCTCCCTCCAGCGCCAGCAGCGCCAGGGCCAGCCGTCCCCGCTCACCGCCGCTCAGAAGCCGTACAGGCTTATAGACATCATCGCCCCGAAAGAGATATTGGGCCAGATAATTGCGCGCCTGGCCGAGCAACATGTGCTTATGGCTCAACAGCTCGTCCAGCACTGTGTGATCAGGGTTGAGCTTTTCATGGGCCTGGGCAAAGTAACCGACCTTCAGGCTGGCCCCAAAGCGAATCTCGCCGGCCAGCGGCTCGATCTGGCCCATCAGCGTCCGCAAAAAGGTGGTCTTGCCCGTCCCGTTCGGGCCGATCAGCGCGGCGCACTCCCCCCGCTCTAGCTGGATGGGGTCGGCGCGAAAGAGCAAGTTTCCAGGGTAGCCGATCTCCAGCGGGCCGCTGCGCAACACCAGATTGCCGCTGCGCAGGGTGGTCTTGAGCCGCAGGTTGAGCTTGGGCGGGCGGCGGATGGGGCTTTCCAGGCTCTTGATCGCCTGCTCCACCTCCATCACCCCCCAGCGCGCCTCGGAGATGGAGACCTCGTCCATGACCTGGCCCCACTGCTTATCCAACAGCGACTGTAATCCCCCGGCCTGCACCACCCGCACCTCGCGCACCAGCCGGCGCAACCGTCCCTTGGCCATGTTGGTGGTGGCGTCGCGCGCGATGTTGCGCTTGATGTAGTCCAACTCCTTGAGGAAGCGCTCTTTGATGGCCTGAAACTCGACCTCGCGCCGCTCCCATCGTTCCTGGCGCTGCTGGACATAGGCGCTATAGTTGCCGCGGTATAGCTCAATGCCGGCGCGGCTCATCTCCCAAATGCGGTCCACCACCTTGTCCAGAAAATAGCGGTCATGGCTGACCAGCAGCAATGCGCCCGGCCAGGCGCGCAGCGTGCCCTCCAACCATTCGATGGCCTCCACATCCAGGTGATTGGTCGGCTCGTCGAGGATCAACAGGTCGGGCTGTTCCAGCAGGAGGCGAGCCAGCAAGGCGCGGGTCTTTTGGCCGCCGCTCAACTGGGCGAGCGGTTTGTGCCACTCTTCCCGCTCGAAGCCCAGCCCGTAGAGCACTTGAGCGATGCGTGTCTCGTACTCATAGCCGCCGGCCAGCTCAAAGGCCTGTTGGGCCTCGCTGTAGGTATGCAGCAGCTCGTCAAAGCCTTCCATAGAGGCGCCGCCTGCGGCCATACGCGCCTCCAGCTCCTGGAGCGCAGCTTCCTGGACCTTGATGTCGCCAAAGACACTGAGCATCTCGGCATAGACGGTATTCTCTCGCCCGGCAAAAGCCTCCATCGCCTCCTGGCGCAGATAGCCGATGCGCGTGCCCTGGCTCACCGTCACCGTGCCGCTGCTGGAGACTTCCAACCCGGCCAGGATGCGCAGCAAAGTCGTCTTGCCGATCCCATTGGGACCGACCAGGCCGATCTTGGCGTCATTGGGAATGCTGGCAGTAATGCCGGAGAACAGGTCAAAATCGCCGAACGAATGGCCGACGTTGGTCAACGTCAGGATGGACATACCACACCCCACACAAAGATACGGACAGCTACCCGCCCATTGTAGCGTTGAAACGTCTATCCACCAAACAGAGGCTCCTCCTCCGGCTGGCGCGCTTCAGGAGCAGGCATTGCCGGCGGAAAGACATATACGAAAAGCAAACTAGCAAAGGCCCAACAGGGAGCGCCCGGCTCCGGCTGGACCAAAATATCGGCTGCGGCCAGGGCGTCCAGCGTGCGGCGCAGCTTATCCGGCGCAAGGGTGGGCATGGCGGCGGCGATGGCCTCCCAGCTTGCCGGCTGCCCATCCACCGCCAACCGGGCCACGCGGTCCACCGTCTCCGGCGTGTACTCCAAGAAATTGCGCATCGGCCATTCGATGAGCCGGCGCACGTCCTGGGGGCCGAGCGACTTGAGCACCATCTTCTCGCCCAGCTCCATCAAATGCCAGCTTGGGTCGCCCGCCGACTGTTGGGCATGTTGGGAGAGCGAGCGATAGGTCTGTTGCTGAAAGACCGTGACATAGGAGATGTCGGGCGCGGTCGCCTGGAGCAGGCCGCGCCACTCGTCAAAGAAGCTGCGCCCTAGCTCGCCTTGCAGGTAGGCGTCGGTGGTGCGGCTGAACTCGTCGAGCAGCAAGACCAGGCGATTGGTTCTCAACCGGCTCTGGATGCTCCGCAAGTAGGCGATGAGCTGGACCGGCGGCTGGCGCTCGAAGACGGCAGGCAGCGGCGCGCCGAGGTCGCCGAGGCGCGGGTCAGCCTGTAGCTCGTTGTAGACTGCATTGGCGATCTCGAAGAAGAGGTTGCCCGTCGCCACTGGTCCGTTTGGCCCGCGAGGCCCAGGCTGCACGTTTGGCCTGGTGGCGCCCGGCCCGGTGGATGAGCATGGCCCAACGCTGGCGGCGCCCCAACCTGGAGCTACCTGTCTCTCTGGCCGATTAGCGCCGGAATCAACCGAATAGACTTGTGCAGGGAGCCGGTTCCCCTTTCTCGATAGGGCCGGCTCCTATGCACACCCAGGCCGGCTGTCACCCTAACAGCCGGCCTGGTTCCATGTTGTGCGGATAGCCCCTCTACCGGCGCGCCCGTGAGACCTGGGCGCGCAGCTTCTCGATGCGCGCGCTCTGCTCCCGGCGGGCTTCCTGGTAGGCGCGCAGGGTGGGCGAGCCGAGTTTCAGCGCCTCCAGGGTCACCGCTTCGGCCGCGGCGAACTCGTAGCCGATATCGGCGACCTCGGCGGCAATGTCAACCGGTATGGTGGTGACGCCGTTGCAGTCGCCGTGGAGCAGGTCGTCCGGGTAGATAGTGACGCCGCCCACCTGCACCGGAATATGAATCTGGGGAATGTGGTTGTAACCGTGGGAGCAGATCGTGCCATTGGTGAAGACTGGGAAATTGAGGGCGCGCACCTGGGCCAAGTCCCGCCCGGTGCCGCTGGTGATCAGCCCGACTGCGCCAAAGGCTTGATAGGTAGTACACATGACCTCGCCAAAGGTGGCGCCCGCCGACGGCTCATCCAGGTCTTGGAAGACGACGACCGCCGGGCCGGACAGCTCGCCAAACCGCTCGACCTGCTCCTGAATGCTGGCGTAGCCGTCACCCCCTCTGGGCGGCGCCGCCGAGCGAAAGGTCGCCGTAGCCGCAAAGCCCACCATGGGCGGCATCTCCGGGAAAGCAGCCTTGATCCGGGCATCCATATAGCCGGTATTGCGGGGGCGCACCTCAAATAGCTCGATGATATTGCAGATGGTCGGCGTGTCAAAGGTGCGCAGTTTATCAAGCACTTCGGATGATAGAGTAGCCATCGCGCCTCCTGAAGCATGGGGTTTGAGGGGTGGAGAAAGAGCTATAAGAGAGACAGCGCAAAGGACGCAGAGAACGCAAAGAACAAAAGCAGATAGCCCTTTCCCGTTTTTGTTCTTTTCAGAACCTGCGCGTCCTTTGCGGTTGAATCCCTTTGCGGTTGAATCCCTGACTTACCAGTCCAGGATCGCATTGTCATGCGCGCGGACGGTCAGGGCGTGGATGACCTCCTGCTGGAAGGGATGGCGGGCGGCGGCGGCCTCGTCCACCTCGATACCCAGCCCTGGCGCGTCGGTCGCCAGCCAGTAGCCGTTCTCCGTCGTCAGGCTGTGCTGCACCACCTCCCAGCGCCAGGGCACATCGGCCAGCATATCCTCCTGGATCAGGAAGTTGGGGGTGCTCAGGGCGAAGTGGAGCGCGGCGGC
>DATLZJ010000647.1:0-2615 GCA_035574055.1 Caldilineaceae bacterium | reverse complement strand
CGACGCGCACCACACCGTCGGAAAAGTGATGGATCAGGCTCCAGGCCGCGGCGGTCGCCAGCGTTGTCTTGCCGTTGCCCTGTTGGCCGCTGATGGCAATAGCAGGCAGGTCATCGCCGCCGGTCATCCATTCGTGGAGCTGCAGCAGTTGCGCCTTGCGCCCGCTGAACCCTTGCAGCCGGTAGAGTCCGAGGTTATGGGGAATTGAGTTCACTGCTGGAGCGATACTGCTCATAAATGGCTACAGCACAATACAGGGATACTCGCTGGCCGCCGCGATCTCATAGGTCAAGGCCTGAGAAAGCGCAGCCCCGCCGCTGACCCGGCCCAACGCCGTGTCTTGGACGGTGGCGTCGATCAGGATCAGGTCAGGCCGGATGCGCCGGGCCAGCGTGTTAACGTTGACCGGCGTCACAATCTCGACATGGTCCACTTTTTCGATAACCTTCTCGCGCACCGCGGGCGGGTCGGCGGTCGCTGCGCTGACCACCACTTCGATCTCGTCATTCTTCTGTAATTGGCGCAGCGCCTCGGTCCCGGCCTGTCCGGCGCCGATCAGCCAGATACGCATAAGTTGCCTCTCCCCACCGGCTGCACCTGGATAAGCCAGAAAGACCAGCGATCAATGCCAGCGATCCTCTCAGATCAATCCGAGCAAGCTCAAGCCATAGAAAAAGACCAGCACAAACAGGGCCGAGGGCAGCCCGACGATCAGCCCCGTCCGCATCATCTCCTTCCGCTCCACCGCCCCGGTGACGGCCACCAAGGTCATACGCGCCGAGGCGCCGGGCAGCATATAGGCCAGGCCGATGGACATGATGGTCGGGATCACCAGCCGCACCGGAGCGATGCCGGTGGCATCGCCCAGCGTGATCAGCACCGGCGCAAAGATGGCGCCCAGCGGCACATTGTTGAGCAACTGGGTCAGCGCAAAACCGAGCAGGACCAAGATCGTCAGGATCATGCCGTAGGGCAGGTCATCCAGCGAAGGAGCCAGCCGGCTGGCGAACCAGGTGCTGGCCCCCGTCTTCTCCAGCGCATCGCCCAGGGACAAACCGGCCCCAATCACGAAGAAAACGCCCCAGTTGACGCTTTTCAGATCGTTCCAGTCCACGATCTCCTCAATCGAAAGGAGCGCCACCGCGCCGATGGCGACCACCGCGCTGCTCAAGAGCGTATCAGGAAGGCCGAAGACGCCCTCCAGGCTGCTGCCGGCGATCCACAAGGACATGGATACCGCCAGCACCAACAGGATTTCCCGCTCCTTTGCGTTCAGCCCGCCCAGCCGCTCCATCTCGCGCACCGCCGGCTCAATGTTGATGCGGACTTGGGTCATTGGGTAGGTCCAGCGCATCAGCACCCACGTCAACAATAGCAGCACAGACGTCAGGGGCAAGCCATACTTGAGCCAGTCGAGAAAGCCGAAGTCGCCGATCTGGTCGAGCAAGCCCGCGGCAATGGCGTTCTCGCCGCTGCCCATGATCGTGCCCATCCCCCCCACGCTGGAGCTATAGGCGATTGCCAGCAGGAGCAACGAGAGAACCCTATTCGCCTGTTCCTGCGGCTCGACGCGCTGGGCCACCGTGATCGCTACCGGGATCAGCACGGCCACCGTCGCCGTATTCAGCACCCACATGCTCAACAAGCCGGATACAACGATCAGGCCAAAGGTCAACGAGTGGAGCTTGCCGCCGCTAAAGACGATGGTATAGAGGGCGATGCGCCGGATCAACCCATGCTTGTTGAGCGCCTCGGCCAGGAAAAGGCTGCCCAGGATGAGAAATAGCACCGGCTGGCCGAAGGGGGCAAAGGCCCCGCTGGCCGTATCAATGCCCAGCGCAATCTGGGCAATCGGCACCATCAGCGCGGCGATGGGCAGCGGCGCCGGCTCCAAGGCAAGAATGCTGCCGGTAAAGAGAAAGAGCGCCAGCGCCCGGTGGCCGGCAGGCGTGAGTCCCTCCGGCGTCGGCAGCAGCAGCGCCCCAGCCGTCAACCCCAGGACGATCAGAAAGCGGCGAAGGTCAAAGACTTTGCGGATGCCCGCCTGCAACGGCTCTTGCAGCACCTCCAGCGGGGTGGTGCGCCGCTGCAGACGGCGCTTGCTGGTGGTGGTGCGCGCTGCGGTATCGCCGGGAGCAGGTCGAATGCCCTCGCCCGCCATCGCGCGCAGCGGCCGCCCCGGCGAAAGCCCATCGCTTGCGCCTTCCTGGGCAGCCGCCGGCTGTGGCCGCGGCCGCCGCGGGGTCAGCGTGGCGCGGGTCGGCAAGCTCGATTTTAGACGGGGACGCTTTAGGCTCATGCTAGGGGCAAGCGCACGTAAACGACACGCAAAGGCCAGAGAATCAGGGCAAGCGAACAACGCTAAAGCGCCAAGCCCTCCAAACGCCCGCGGCCACCGTACAGGCGCAACGCTTGTGATGGACAGTGGGCAGATGAGAACCGCCGGCGCTCAGGATTTGCAAAGCGAGAGACCTTCCAAGGCAGGTCCCGACTGCGGGTCAATCTCCAGCGCTTTATTGAGCCAGACGCGCGCCTTGTCACATTCAGTCGGGTCTTTGTAGATATGGGCGAGTCCCAGGGTGTAAATCTGCTCGATCCGGGCCGCGTCGCCGACG
>DATLZJ010000646.1:0-2764 GCA_035574055.1 Caldilineaceae bacterium | reverse complement strand
GCGCCAGACAGAGGAGCTGGTCAAGCGCCTGCTCCAGCCTGCCCCAGAGGAAGCGGCCCCGCCAGCGCCTCAGCCGGAGCCGGATAGCCACCTGAGCCACCTGGAAAACCGCTTCCGCGCTGCATTGGGCACACGCGTCAGCCTCACCCGCAATCGGGACGGCAGCGGCCGGCTGATCGTTCACTTCTACAACGATGAAGACCTAGAGAACATTTACCGGCTCATTGCCGGCGATGAGGCGCTATAGTCGCCTGCCCCTCTGGCCGTAGGGTCGCTGCCCGGCCTCGCCTGTTACCCGTTGCTATGTCCGACCGCCCGCGTGCTGGTCCCTTCCCGCCACGCCCCACGTTGCCGCCCGGCGAGTCTCCGCTGCGCGAAGTCGAGGGCGCCGCAACGCTGGGGTGGGGGCTGGTGGGCGCCAGCGCAATTGCTGCTGCCCATACAGTGCGCGCCATTCGGAGCCAGCCGCCCATCCCCACCGGCGACGGGCGTACAGGCATTACCAGCGCCCGCATTGTCGGCATCTTCAGCCACAGCGAAGCGCGGGCGCAGCGTTTTGCCGACGCCCACGCCGTGCCCCATGTCTTTGTCAACCTGGCGGACCTGTTGAGCCACCCCGGCGTGCACTGCGTCTACATCAGCAACCATCCGCGCCACCACGCCCAGAGCGCGCTGGCGGCGCTGGCCGCGGGCAAGCATGTGCTCTGCGAGCCGCCGCTGGCGCTCGACCTGGCCGAGGCGGAGCGAGTCGCCCATACTGCCCTCAGCCGGGGGCTGGTGCTGGCCGTCAATTTTGTGCGTCGCGCCGAACCCGCCATCCGTACCCTACGCGAACTGCTGGCCGAACGCGCCATCGGCGACCTGCTGGGCGGGCGGGTGAGCCACACCATGCTGCTGCACACCCCCATGCAGACCTGGCGCCTGCGGAGCGGCGGAGGCGGCGCGCTGTTGGACCGCCTGGCCTATAGTGTAGACCTGCTGCGCTTTGTGCTGCGCGATGAAATCGCCGCCATCCAAAGCATCAGTGCGCCCCAACTCCTGGGCGACGCCGTCGAGGAAGATGTGGTCAGCCATGTCATGCTGCGGCGCAACGACATCATCTTCCAGCTTCATGATTCCTTTCTTGTGCCCCACACGCCAACCTCCCTGGAAGTCTACGGCAGCGCCGGCGCCCTCGTTGCGCGCCACTGCCTGGACGACGAGGGACCTAGCGAGCTGCTGCTGCTGCGCCACGGTAAAGGCGCCCCTATCCCCCTTGCCCCGGCTGACCCCTATCGGGAGTCCATCCGCCGTTTTCTCGACGCGGTACGCACCCAGGGCGTCCCCCTGGCGACAGGCGCGGATGGGGTGCAGAGCCTGGCCGCAGTTCTGGCCGCCCAGGAGTCGCTCCGCCGCGGGGTCAAGGTAGCGCTCGCCAGGCCAGAGCGCCCGCCGGTAGATCGATCCATCTTTTAGAGTCTATCTTTTTGGGTCCTATCTTTCAGCTCTATCTACTGAAGTCGCTGAACGGATGAAGTCGCTGCGCTGAAGCGTGTTTGAAACGCGGGTTCAAACGCGCCCGCACCCTATGCAAGACTGTTTCAAGGCCTACACATAGTTGTATCTTTCCATAATCAATGGTAAGATCAATGTATGCTTGCCTTCAGCATACCATGTGCAAAGCGTGTACCATAACAGCATATTCACGAACGGGCGCCTATCCAGAACGGGTATGGTCATTAGAGCTTACCAACCGAGGTAGACGTGACCACATCGCTACGTTTGAGCGACTATGCCACGACGCCGCTCTACAACATCAAAGCCGTTGTGCAAGCCACGGGTATCAGCCCAAGCACCCTGCGGGCGTGGGAGCGACGCTATAATATGTGCCGCCCGCACCGCTCGGAGAGCGGTTATCGTCTCTATGCCGAGCGGGATGTGACGATCATCCGTTGGCTCAAGGCCCAGGTGGATGCCGGCATGTCCATCAGCCAGGCCGTCTCTTGGTTGGAGAAGCTTGCCCAGGAGGCTGGCGGCCTGGAGCATGTCGTGCTGCCGGCTCCCGCCGGAGGCGCGCCCCTTGAAAAGCGAACGGCCATGCCCAACTTGCAGCGGGCGCAAGTGCGCGATTTCGAGATTTTACAGAGCGACCTGCTCCAGGCGCTCTTGGCGTTCGATGAAGAGAAGGCTGAGCAAGTAGTCGCCGAGGCATTTGCCATGTATCCGGTCGAGCAGGTGGGGGAGAACCTCTTTATGCCGGTGCTGGTGGAAGTCGGCGAGCGATGGAGCCGGGGGGAGGTCAGCGTCACGACCGAGCATTTCATCAGCAATTACCTGATCCAACGGCTGGCGGCGCTGCTGCGCTCGCTGCCCAATGCAAGTGAGGGGCCATTGATTTGGATCGGCTGTGCGCCGACGGAGCTGCATGAGGTCGGCGCCCTCTTGTTGGGCATCTATCTGCGCCGCTCCGGCTACCGCGTCCACTATCTGGGTCAAAGCCTCCCGCTGGACAATCTGGCCGGCGAAGTGCAGCGCCACCATCCGGCCTTGCTCCTTTTGAGCGCCAGCACCCAATCCGCTGCGGATGAGCTGGCGAAGCTCAGTGCGCAGATGGCGCGCCTAAACCAACCGGCCCCGCTGTTCGGCTATGGCGGCCAAATCTTTAATCGCTTGCCGGAGCTGCGGGCGCACATTGCCGGGACCTTTATGGGGAGGAATGCCCAAGAGGCAGTCCAGCATGTGGATGCAATTCTGCTAGACCGGCAGCGCAACGGCAACCAAGTCC
>DATLZJ010000645.1:0-7846 GCA_035574055.1 Caldilineaceae bacterium | reverse complement strand
TTGTTTATTGATGTCTTGACCGCCGCCCGGCTGGAGGCGGCCCAAGCATGGCGGGCGACCTACTTCGCCCAATCCCATCTGGAGCGCCACCCGGACCCGCAGGGGGCCATCCTCAACGTGGGCAACGCCCAGGTGGTCTACGGCGGCGCCGATCTTCCCGTCAACCGGGCCATTGGCCTGGGTATGGTGGACCCGGTCCGGCCGGCTCATTTGGAAGCCATCGAAGAATTCTATGCGGTGCGGGGTCTTCCCGCGCGGGTGGACCTCTGCCCGTTGGCCGATAACAGCCTGATTATGCTGCTGGGGGAGCGCGGCTACCGGGTGGAACGCTTCTATACCGTGCTGGTCACACGGCTGCCCTCGCCGGAGGCCAGCGAGCCGCCCGGCGATATTCGCATCACCCCGGCGACGCCCGGCGATGCTGCCCGTTGGGTGCAGGTGGTGAGCCAGGGCTTTGACGAGGCCGAGCAGTCCAACCCGGAGACCGTGCGCATCCTCAGCGCCAACTTTCACGCACAGAACGCCTATGCCTTCTTCGCCTGGATCGGCGACGAGCCGGCGGGCGGCGGCGGCATGTATCTTTATGGCGGCGTCGCCGAGTTTGGGGGCGCCAGCACGCGCGTGGCCTATCGCAGACAGGGGGTACAGACCGCGCTTCTCCGCCACCGCTTGGCCGCCGCCCATCTCCTGGGCTGCGACTACGCCATGGTGCTCACCGCGCCGGGCGCCGTCTCCCAGCGCAACGTCCAGCGATTGGGCTTCCAGGTCGCCTACACCAAGGCGACCATGGTGCGCGGTATTGGGTAGCCGCGCAGGTCAGTTAAGCCGGATGCGCGGGTTCAGGTAGGCGTAGAGCAGGTCTGCGGCGAGGTTCGCCAGGGCAAAGATCACCACGGTGAGCAAGGTGATCGCCTGGAGCAGGGGCAGGTCGCGACGGTCAATGGCGAAGGTAAGCAGCCGCCCCAGCCCCGGATAGTTGAAGACATTCTCGATGACGATCAGCCCGCTGATCAGCCAGCCAAAACTGATGGCAATCACCGTGATCGTAGGCAGCAACGCGTTGCGCAGCACATGCTTCCAGATCACCGTCCGCCGGGGCAGCCCCTTGAGCGTCGCGGTGCGCACATAGCCTTGCTTCAGCTCCTCGATCACGCCGGCGCGGGTCAACCGGGTCACATAAGCCAACAGCACCAGCGTGGCGGTGATGGCCGGCAGCACCAACATGGGCAGCGCCTCGCCAAAGCTCGCGTCGTCGCGAATGGACGAATTGGCCGGCAGCAGCCCCCAGCGAAAAGAAAAGAGCTGGATCAAGAGCAGCCCGGTCACAAACTCCGGCAGCCCCACCACCGACAGCGAGCCGATGCTGACGACCGCGTCCACGGGCTTTTCCTCGTTCAACCCGGCCAGCACCCCCAATGCCACCGAGAGCGGCACGGCCACGAGCAGCGCCAGCCCGGCCAACATCAGCGAATTGCGGAAGCGCTGCATCACCAGCGGACGGATGGGCTGGTCGGTCGAATAGGAGATGCCCCAGTCGCCGGTGATAAAATCACCCAACCAGGAGAGATATTGCACCGGCAGCGGGCGGTCCAGCCCTAGCTCTTCGCGCAGCTGCGCCAACGCGGTCTCGCTGGCCTCGCGGCCCAAGATCACGCGCGCTACATCGCCCGGCAGCAGTTGCGTGACCAGAAAGACGATGAGCGACGTGACCAGCAGCGTGATCAGCAAAAAGCCCAGCCGCCGCAGCGTGTAACGTAGCATCAGGAGGCCTCCTGTGCAGGAGTATATTCAACTGCGCCGTCCGGCCCATCCAGTTCCACGGCTACCGGCTGCTGGACGGCAACCAGGTCGTCCAGGGGGATATGGCAGTAAATGCGTTGACCGTTGGCGCCCGCGCGCCAGGGCGGCTCTTGAGTGATGCAGATTTCGCCGAGACAGCGCGGGCAGCGGGTGTGGAAGGGACAGCCGGTCAATTCCTCGGTGGGGCTGGGAACTTCCCCGTCCAGCCGGATGCGCGGGCGCTCCACCTTCGGCAGCGGGATCGGAATGGCCGAAAGCAGCGCCTCGGTATAGGGATGGTAGGGCGGCGTGAGCAGGTCTGCACTGCGGACGACCTCCATGAGCCGGCCCAGGTAGATGACTGCCACCTCGTCGGCCAGGTAGCTCACCACCCCCAGGTCATGGCTAATAAAGAGATAGGCGCTGCCCTGCGCCCGCTGTAGCTCGGTCAGCAGGTTGAGAATCGTCGCCTGGACCGAGACATCCAGCGCCGAAACCGATTCGTCAAAGAGCAGCAGGTCAGGCTGGGCGGCAAAGGCGCGGGCAATCGCCACCCGCTGTTTTTCGCCGCCGCTCAGTTGAGCAGGCAGCCGTGACGCATATTCCGGGCGCAGCCTGACCATCTCCAGCAGCCGGTAGACCAGGTTGTCTACCTCCTGGCGTGGGCGGCGGGCCAGCCGCCGCAGCGGGCGGCGCAACGTCTCGGCGACGGTCAGATAGGGGTTGAGCGCCTCATCGGGGTTCTGAAAGACCATCTGGATCTCGTGCAGCACCGCCCGGTCGCGCGCCTCCAGCTTGCGGGCCAGGGGGATGTCCAGCAGCCAGAGCTGGCCGCTGGTCGCCTCTTCCAGGCCGATCACACAGCGGGCGACAGTCGTCTTGCCGCTGCCGCTCTCGCCCACCAGCCCCAGCGTGCGCCCCGGGTCAATGGTCAGGTCCACCCCATCCACCGCCCGCACCTGGCGCGGCGGCTCCCCGCGCAGGAGCCGGCCCAGCGAGCGCGGGAGCGGGAAATGCTTCGCCAATCCTTGCACTGCCAGCGTAGGCCGCGCGGGCGTAGCGGCGGAGGGGATCAAGCCCGCCGCTGAAGGCGCCGGTTGCATGGGTACGCCGCCCTCAGCCGTGCGCGCCTCGATCTCGCCGGCCAGGATTTCAGGCCAGCGGTGGCAGCGGACATGGCGGCCCGGCGCCGGCTCGTCCAGCGTCGGGCGTTCGATATGGCACCGTTCCAGCGCCAGCGGGCAGCGGGGCGCAAAGACACAGCCGGCGGGCGTCTCGCCCAAATGGGGGATGCCGCCGAGGATAGGGGTGAGCGGGCGGCGGTTCTTGTGCTGGCCCAGCCGCGGCACGCTGGCGAGCAGCCCCTGGGTGTAGGGATGGAGCGGGCGGCGAAAGAGGTCGTCCACCGGCGCGTCTTCCACCAGCTCTCCGGCATAGAGGACCGCGACCCGGTCGCAGACACGCGCCACCACCCCCAGGTTGTGAGAGACAAAGAGAACGGCGGTGCGCCGCGCCTGGATCAGGTCGCCGATCAGGTCGAGGATGGCGGCCTCGGTGGTCACATCCAGCGCGGTGGTCGGCTCGTCCAGCACCAATAGGGCCGGCTCGGCGCTTAGGGCCAGCGCAATCATCACCCGCTGCTGCATCCCGCCGCTCAACTGGTGGGGATAGCTGGCGGCCACGCGCGCCGGGTCGGCGATCCGCACCATGCGCAGCAGCTCCGCCACGCTCGTCCCGCCGGCGCCGTTGCTCAGGGCCAGCCCTTCGGCCAACTGGTCGCCGATGCGCAGCGACGGGTTGAGCGCCGAGAGCGCATTTTGGGGCACCAATTTCATCTGCTGCGCCCAGACCCGGCGGAGGGCCGGCCCGTCCAACGCCAACAGGTCTTCGCCCTGGAGGAACATCCGCCCGCCGCGCACCGCGCCATTGGCCGGGAGTTGGCGCAGCACGGCCAGGGCCAGGGTAGACTTGCCCGACCCGCTCTCGCCCACCAGCCCATAGGTCTGGCCGGGCGCAATGGCAAGGCTCACTTCGCGCACGGCCTCCAGCCACTGATTGCCCTGGCGGTAGGCAATGGTCACACCCTCCAGCGCCAGCGCGGGCGCGGTCACGTCCCTGCGCACCGGATCACCCCTCCACCTGAAGCGCGCGCTTCAGCCCATCGGCCATCAAGTTAACGCCGATGACCAGAAGCGAGATGGCCGCCGCGGGGAAGTAGAGCGCCCACGGCGTCAACGTTGCATAGGTGCGCGCCTCGCTCACCATCAGCCCCCAGTTGGGGCTGGGCGGCTGGACGCCCACGCCCAGAAAGCCCAGCGACGCCACCAGAAAGATCGCATAGGAGAAGCGCAACGCCGCCTCTACCGCCAGCGCAGGCAGGGCCGAGGGCAATATCTCACGGAAAAGGATGTAGCCCAGCGATTCGCCGCGGATGCGCGCCGCCTCCACAAAGCCCTTGGTCTTGGTTCCCAGCGCCACACTGCGCGCCACCCGGCCCACAATGGGTGTGTAGACCACGATGATGACGATCAGCACGCTGTAGCGCGAGGGGCCGACCGTGCCCAGCAAGAGCAGCGCCAGCAGCAGGGCAGGCATCGCCAGCAGGCTGTCAAAGAACCGGAAGATGACCTCATCCAGCCAGCCGCCTTGATAGCCGCTGAAAAGGCCAATCCCAGTGCCCAAAAGCACGGCCAGCAACGTGCCGGCCCCCGCCAGCCCCAAGACCTCTTGCGCGCCCCAGATGATCCGGCTGAAGACATCGCGTCCAAGCCGGTCGGCGCCGAACCAGTGGTCCGCCGACGGCGGCTGGCGCGCATGGGCGGCGATCTGCTGGGTGGCCGAATAAGGCGCGAGCCAGGGCGCGGCCACGGCCAGCGCGAGGAAGAGCAAGACCAGGGTCGTTCCCAAGGCCGAGGCGGGCCGGCGGTAGAGGCTGCGCAGCACCCCCCAACTGCGCATCGGGCGGCCCTCAGGCAGTAGTTGGGCGTCAGTGAGCGTTGTAGACATAGGCGGCAGAAGAAAGACTGCTGACTGGTGACTGTTGACGTTCAGAAGAGGAAATAGGAGATAGGAAATAGGAGATAGGAAATAGGAGGTAGAAAATAGTCTGCGCTTCTGGCCTATCTTCGATTTTCTCCTACCTATTTCCTGGCTTCTGAGCGCCAGCAGTCACCAGTCAGCAATCACCAGTCAATCATCCGAGTCGAATGGCCGCCAAATCCGTGCGTCCGGGGAACGCCTGCATCTGGAAGCCGGTAAAAGTGTTGCGGATGGCGCCCAGTTGGGCAAAGAAGTAGGGGATGATGATCGGCCCCCGCTCGATCAGGATGCGCTGGATCTCCCGATAGGCTTCGATGCGCTCCTGCTCGTCCAGCGTAGCGCCTGCGATCTCGGCCAATCGGTCGAACTCTTCATCGGAGAAGCGCGACTCATTCCAGATGGCGTCGCTGACCAGCATCACGTCCAGATAGAACTGGGGATGGGGCCGCGATCCCCAGCCGGTGATGCCCAGGTCCACCTCTAGCCAGCCGTTCTCGCCGTAATAGACGCTCTCCGGCTCGACGATCACATTGACATGGATGCCCGCCTCGGCCCATTGCTCCTGGAGCACCACGGCCAGGTCGGGCCGGTCGCCGGAATCGGGGACATGCAGGTCAAGCTGCAACCCGTCGGGATAGCCGGCCTCGGCCAGCAGCGCGCGCGCTGCCTCCGGGTCGCGGGGCGGGATGGGGATAGACTCATCATAGTAAGCCGAGAAGAGCGGGCCGATGGGGCTGTCGCGGCCAACTGCGCCCAGGCCCAGGGTGACGGTCTGGAAGATGGCCTCTCGGTCGGTCGCCAGCTTCATGGCCTGGACCACCCGCAAATCGTTGCCCGGCTCCCGGTCCACACGCAGCCGCACTAGGTCAAAGCCATTGGTGAGGGTGCTGACCAGGGTCAAGTCCGGTTCCCCTTCTAGGCTTAAATAGAGCGGCGTCGGCATCCGCATCACCAGGTCTACCTGGCCGCCGCGCAGGGCGTCCACTCCTGCGGCCTGGTCGCTGAAGAAGATCAGCTCCAGCCTGCTCACGCCGGGCTTGCCCTCGATAAAGTAGTCGGGGTTAGCCTCCAGGTCCATGCGGTTCTCCGGGCTGTAGTCTGTCACCCGGAAGGGGCCGGTGCCGTTGAAGGTGGTCCCCAGGTCGGCAGCCTCGGCTTGGACCACCAGCGCATGGTTGTCGCTCAGGTCATAAAGAAAGAAAGGATTGGTCTGCTTGAGCGTAAACTGCACCTCATGGTCGCTGGTGGCGGTGATGCTCTCGATATTGCTGTAGAGATCGGCGGTGGGAAGCTCCAGGCTCGGATCGCGTAAGCGGTCAAAGGTCCAGACCACGTCATTGGCGGTCAAGGGCGAGCCGTCGTGGAAGGTGACGTTCTCGGCCAGGGTAAAGGTATAGGTCAGCCCATCCTCGCTGGTCGTCCAGGAGGTCGCCAGCCGTGGTTGGATGTTGGATTCGACATCAATGTCCACCAGATAATCGTAGACGGCGTTGAGAATGGAGATCTCGCTGTCGGACGAGGCGAAGGCCGGGTCAAGCTGCACCGGGATCTCCCAGGCGACGCGCAGGGTGGCGTCGGCGGCTGCGGGGGCAGCCTCCTCTGCCGCTGCGGGAGCTGTAGCGCCGGGGGCCGCCGGCGCAGGCGCAGTGCAAGAAGCCAGGGCAGTGACGGTCGCCGCCGAAACGCCCAGCACTGTCGCATTGAACAAGAACTCGCGCCGGCTGATCTTGCCTGGCTGGCGCCGGCTAGCCGCCGTCGTGATGGCAGGGGGAAGCGGATTGGCATGGGTCATGGGATAGCTCTCCTTTGCCGTTGGCAGCGGGAGACCGCTACTGAATCCGGCGGGCGTGGGTTGGTATGAACATCTTACTCCTACCGGCCACAAAATGCCAGCAGGGGCCGCTTTAGCACACTTGTGCCATTCTAGCGGCTCACCCTACGCGAATAGGTTGGACGGCCTACATTTGGGGATTTTGACTGTTGACTAGTAACTGCTGACTAAGCGTGGTGCAGGCCCGGATGCCTATCTGCTTGCTTCACAAGGCAAAGCGGGCTACAATCTGCCCAAGGGGAACTCCCCATGCTCTCCTGCCCATCGTTTCTGAGGAATGCCAGCCATGACCACGAGTCGCAGCGCCGACCGCCGCCGCGAGCGGCGGGAACGCCAGATCGCCGCCGCCAGCACCGGCCAGCTCCCGCCTATCGCCTATGCCATCCCCACCTACAGCGTACTGGATGCCGCAGGCGAGCAGCGCATTCATGATACATCCATGCGCATTTTGGCCGAGCTGGGCATTGACTTCTACGACGACGAGGCGCGCGCCATCCTGGCCGATCACGGCGCACGCATCGAGGGGGAGACGGTCTACTTAGACGAGGCGCTGGTCATGGAATGGGCTGGCAAAGCGCCGCGGCGCTTCACCCAACTGGCCCGCAATCCGGAGCGAGCCGTCACCGTCGGCGACGGCCATACCATCCTCGCGCCGGTCTATGGCCCGCCCTTTGTCATTGACCGCGACCGGGGACGGCGCTCGGCTACACTGGAGGACTTCCAGAACTTCGTCAAGCTCACCTACCTCTCCCCCTATCTCCATCACAGCGGCGGCACCATTGTCGAGCCGACCGATGAGCCGGTGCCGACCCGCCATCTCGACATGCTGTTTAGCCACATCAAGTACAGCGACAAACCCTTTATGGGTTCCGTCACCGCGGCCGAGAACGCCGCCGACAGCGTGGCGATGGCCGAAATTCTCTTTGGCGCGGAGGCCATCCGGCAGGACCCGGCGCTGCTCTCGCTGATCAATGTCAGCAGCCCGCGCCGCTACGACGACCGCATGATCGGCGCGATGAAGGTCTATGCCCGCGCCCGCCAGGCGATGATCATCACTCCCTTCCTGATGGCGGGCGCGATGTCGCCGGTGAGCATCGCCGGCACCCTGGCGCTGCAAAACGCCGAGGCGCTGGCCGGCATTGCCTTCGTCCAGATGGTCCAGCCGGGGACGCCCGTGGTCTATGGCTCCTTTATGAC
>DATLZJ010000644.1:0-5608 GCA_035574055.1 Caldilineaceae bacterium | reverse complement strand
TGGCGATGGGTTCCACCCATACCGCGAGCGCGGCGGAGCAGTCCATCACCTGGGCCAACGTCTGCGTCCTGACCGGCCTGAGCCGCGCCGCGCTGGCGGCGCTGGGCATCCGTCCCGGCTCTGCAGTCCTGCCTGCGCGCGATCGGGTGGGGCCGGTCCTGCTTGGCCCCGCCGATGACCCCCTGGTCGCTGCCTGGACCTTTGACGACCGTATGGGCGTGGTTGCGCTCCTGCGGCTGGTGGCGACCCTGCAGGAGCGCAATGCACAGCCTGCGCGACCGCTGCTCATCGCCTTCACGGTCCAGGAGGAGACGGGCGGTCACGGCGCAAAGCTGGTGGCGCTGCGCGAGCGCCCAGAGGTCTTCATTGCCATAGACGGCTGCCCCCTGCCGCCCGGCGCGCCCCTCTCCCTGGACGGGCGGCCCGGCATCTGGAGTAAGGACCGGCTTACCCACTACGATCACGGGCTGATCCTGGCCTTGTCTGCCGCCGCCCAGGCCGCGGGCACAGCGCTTCAGCCGGTGGTCTATGACGCTGCGGCCAGTGACGCCAGCCTGGTCTTTGCGGCAGGCGGCGCGCCGCGGGTCGCCTGTTTCGGCCACGTGCGCGACAATAGCCACGGCTATGAGATCGCCCGCTTGAGCGTCTTTGACCGGGTGCTCGATACGCTCGTCCAATTCGTCGCTACCTGGGATGGAGGTTCGCGACCATGACCGCAAGCAGCGATGTGCTGCTCTTTATGCTGCCGCCCGATTGGTACACGCCCGATGATCTGGAGGCGGTGCGCCGCACCGCACCTGAGCTGGAAGTGATGGTCGAGAACGAAAGGGAGCGCATCCTGGCCCTGCTGCCGCGCATTGTCGTCGGCGTCGGCCATGTGCCCTTTGACCTGCTGGCCGAGATGCCCCGCCTGCGCTGGGTTCAGCTCTGGCACGCCGGCGCAGACGCCATTCTCTCCTACCCCGCGGCCCAGGCCCACCCTTTTGTCCTCACGAATGCCTCTGGCGTCCACGCGGTGCCCATCAGCGAGCATATCCTGTCGCTGCTCCTCGCCTTTGCCCGCGGCTTGCCCAAAGCCTTCAAGGCGCAGCAGGCGCGCCGCTGGGAGTCGCCCGACTGGGAGGAAGTTTTCGAGTTGGAGGGCAAGACGCTGCTGCTGGTGGGCGTGGGCGCTATCGGCGCGCGCACCGCCCAAGTGGCGGCGACGCTGGGCGTGCGCGTGCTCGGCGTGCGCCGCCATCCGGAGCAGCCTGCGCCCGGCGTCGCCGCCATGTATCCGCCCGACGCCCTGCATGAGCTTCTCCCCCAGGCCGACTTCGTGGCGCTGACCCTGCCGCTAACGCCGGAGACCAAGGGGATCATCGGCGCGGCCGAGCTGGCGCTCATGAAGCCGACCGCCTACATCCTCAACATCGGTCGCGGCGCGGCCATTGATGAGCCGGCCCTGATCGAGGCGCTGCGCGCCGGGCGCATCGGCGGCGCGGGCCTGGATGTCTTTGCCGAGGAGCCGCTGCCGCCCGATTCGCCTCTGTGGGCGATGGAGAACGTGATCATCACCTGCCACTACGCCGGCAAGACGCCTGTCTATGACCAGCGGGCGATGGCGATCCTGCTGGACAACCTGGAACGATTCCGCCAAGGCTTGCCACTCCGCAACGTTGTGGACAAGATGTTAGGCTATTGAGCGGACAGAGATGGGCGAGAAGGTTACAGAGCCGAACGATAAGGAGGGTTCCTGATGGAGCTACGCGACCGCTTTCGTGGCTGTCTGCTTGGGCTGGCGTGCGGCGATGCGGTGGGCACGACAGTTGAGTTCAAGCCCCGCGGCTCCTTTTCTCCCATCACCGATATGGTGGGGGGTGGTCCCTTTGGACTCCAGCCCGGCCAATGGACCGACGACACATCCATGGCCCTGTGTCTGGCGACCAGTTTGGTCGAGTGCCGCGGCTTCGACGCCCGCGACCAAATGGAACGCTATGTTGCGTGGATGAACGAGGGTTATCTCAGCAGCACGGGTACCTGCTTTGACATCGGCTTCACCACCTCCGAGGCATTGTACCGCTTTCAGGCGACCGGCGAGCCGTTCAGCGGCTCGACCGACCCAGGACGCGCCGGCAACGGCTCACTCATGCGGCTAGCTCCGGTTCCCCTGTACTTCTATCCCGATGTCGCCGCTACCATCCACTATGCTGCCGAAAGCTCGCGTACGACCCATGGCGCGCCCGAAGCCGTGGATGCCTGCCGATATTTCAGCCTTGTATTGAACCGGGCGCTGGCAGGCGCGGACAAAGACGAGACGCTTTTCACCGCGCCTGCGCTGCCCGCAGGCGCGCCTCTCCTCTCCCCCACGATTGAGGCCATTGCCCGCGGCAGCTACAGAGATAAAGAGGAGCCGGCCATCGCCAGCAGCGGCTACGTTGTAGATAGCTTGGAAGCAGCCCTCTGGTCCTTCTACACGACCGATAGTTACGAGGCCGCCATTCTGCGGGCGGCCAACCTGGGCGACGATGCCGACACCATCGCAGCCATCACCGGCCAGATCGCGGGCGCCCACTATGGCGTCCAGGCCATTCCATCTCATTGGTTGGCCCGCCTGGCGATGCGCGAGGAAATCCAATCCCTCGCCGACCGGCTGCTCCATCAATCGCTCTGACGCCGACAAGTAGGTGAGGCTATCTATTCATCATTGGTACCCCCTTGACAGGCTTGACGCGGCGCGTTACAATGGAGCTATAACGCGTTGCGTCATAATCGGTGCAACCGCGCGGCGTCCTGAGCAGAAGGTGTCCGGCGGCACTGGTCTGCCGGCTCAATCGTGGAGGAACGTGCCATGACGAAGATCGAGAAGAAGGTGGACTTGCGTGCCCTGCAGGAACAGGTTGAGGATAACATCAAAACCCTGCGCGCCTATGGCCGCAAGGCCGAGCGGGTCTATTTGGGTCTGTTGGGCATGGCCTACGACAGCGGCCAAGCGTGGATGGCGAGCGGCAAGAAGTTCGTCGAGAAGGCCGAGCGCCGCGGGCTGAAGGTCGAGCAGGAGCTGAGTGAGCGCGTGCGCGAGATGCGCGACGAGGCGACCCGCGAAGTGGGGAACCTGCGCGTGCGCGTCACCGACCGGTTGGACACCGTGGTCAAGGAGGTAGCCGACCGCGGCGAGGCTGTCGAGCGCAAAGTACAGAAGGTCATGGAGCAGGTCAAGGCCCGTGGCGCCAATGGCGCCGGCGTCGAGGTCGCCGAGGTCAAGATCGAGGTCGAGGAGGAGTTGCCGATCCCCGGCTATGATGCGCTCCGGGTGGACGAGATCAGCGCCAAGCTGGGCGACATGAGCGCCGACGTGCTGATGAAGCTGCGCGCCTATGAGGCCGCCCACAAGAATCGCATCACCGTCTTGCGCGAGATTGATAGCCGCCTGGAGTCCGTCGCGGACCAGACGGCTATCCCTGCCAGCCAGGAGGCCGAGTAAGGATTTCGTAGCGCCGCCGGCGCGCGAGGCCGGTACAGTCGGGGGCTAGCCTGCCTGTACCGGCCTCTTCGTGAATTGACGGAGGAACCGCCTCAGCAAAAACAGCACGAGGCGATCTTGTCGCCTCGTGCCCACGAAAACGCTACTGCTCCTTCAGGATACCCGCCGGCGCCCTGCCTCAATGCACTGCTAGAGACGCGCGCCGCCGGTGAATTTCCTACGCTTACCGTAGATCAAGCCAAGATCACGTGGTTACACTCTGGGTGCGGGACCGGCTCTGCCTTCGGAGTTGATTGCCGTTCTGTTCCTGCGTTTGCTCCATCTGGCCTTGGCGAACCTGGAGCCGGTTGTGGACGTCGCGGACGCCTGCCACCGCATCGGCCACATCTTCGGCGATGCGTTTCGCCCAACGGCTGTCCACAAAACCCGTCAACGTGACAGCGCCGTTGTTCACCTGTACTTCGATATCAGTAGCATCAAGATCGCCGTGCCAGGTCAACAGGTCGTTGATCTCTTCGCGGATGCGCTCGTCGGAACGCTGATACCCCCGCGGCCCAACGCCTGTGTAGCGCCCCCACCCCTGGTTATAGCCGCCAAAAGGCCCATAGCCCCAGCTGTGATAGTCTTCACGATCATTCGGCCCACTGCCAAAGCCGTACCCGTAACGTTCCGGCTCGACGCCGTAGTCACGGCCATAGCCGCCAAAGCGCTCACGGTCGTAGTCATAGCCGCGGCCGTAGAGGGTGCGTTCCCGGTTGAAGTCATAGCCACGGCCATAGCCATAGCGACCTAGCTCGAATTCACGCCCCGGCTCAAATCCACGGCCTTGGTCGAAGTCGTACTCGCGGCCATAGCCGTAACGCTCTCGGTCCCCATAGCCATAGCCGCGGCCATAGCCATAACCCTCGCGGCCAAAGTCATAACCGCGGGCTTCATAGCCGCGGCCATAGCGCCCTTGATCAAAGTCATAGCGACCCCGATCGAAGTCAAAGCGCCGTTGATCATCGTCATAACCGCGTCCCAAATCCGCTCGCTGGCGGTCGAAACGCCTCCGCTCGTAGTCCATACTTACCTGTCTCCTTTCTCGTCTGCCATGACTCTTGTCTGCCATGACGCTCCATTATCGCTCGCCGGCGCAGGCAACGCCGGATGAGGATCGCCGCCCGCTCATGTCCAGGCGGAGCAGATTGGCGTCGTTTTCAGCATTGCAGCGGATGCAACAATTGTCAACAGATGTCTATACACCTTTTGGATACAATTCCTTAGGCAATCCCCCACGCAGATTGACACAGCCGCCGGCCCTATGCTAGAGTCGGGACCAAGCTAGAATTGCCTACCGCGATGACAGGGACATGCAGCCCAGGCCACCTGGCGTCCAGAGAGCGGCGCAACGGTGCAAGCGCCGTCGCCGGCCCTGGGCTGTGACACCCTCGAGCCGAACGGTGAACGCGCAGCAAGCGCCAGTAGCCGCCTTCCGGGATGCGCCCGTTATCGCGCCGCGGTTGCACCCGCCCTGCAGCAGGTAAGCCGCATGAGGCCGTATGTGCTGCACAATAGACAGCCGGCGGCGAATGGTGGTGGCACCACGAGGCAGCTTCGGCCCTCGTCCTCCAAGAGGACGGGGGCCTTTTGTTTCCCTTTTGTTTTCAAGACAGGCACACTTGCCCACTCGCACATGGTTAGAACCGGAGGCGCCCATGTCTGAGCCAAATCCATTTGTGACCACCGATTTCGTCCGCTCCACCTTCATCCGCTCTATTGAAGTCGGCGACCATGTGGGCCGCCGCGTCCGGCTGCGCGGTTGGCTCCACGCCTTGCGCCGCCTGGGCGGCGTCAGCTTTTTGATCTTGCGCGACGGTTGGGGCATGGTTCAGATCGTCGCCGAGCAGGAGAGCGAGCTAGCGCCCATCCTGGAGCAGGGCCTCGCCAACGAGACCGTGCTGGCCGTCGAGGGGGAGGTGACAACCGCCCCCCAAGCGCCAGGCGGCCTGGAGATTCGCCGGCCGGCCATCACTGTGCTTACCCCAGTGGCAGAGCCGTTGCCTGTGCTCATCGGCAAGCGCGAGATCAAAGCCAGCCTGCCCACCCTGCTCGACCACGCCGTGGTCGCCAACCGCCATCCGGCGCGGCGGGCGCTCTTTCGCC
>DATLZJ010000643.1:0-2099 GCA_035574055.1 Caldilineaceae bacterium | reverse complement strand
TGAAGTCAATATGATGCCGGTGCGTATTAGGCAGGTCTTCATAGATCTGGTGGCGCAGATTCCACTCATCCGCCAATCTATGGGCCGGATAGAGATACCCATTGGATGGTTGATAGACCATCTCGTACCCACGTAGCACGTGTCTGTACAATGGCATCAAGGAGTCATAGGGGCGCAACTGGGCAGCCTCGATCATGCGCCCATCGCGCATGACAAACGGGTGGTCAGGGGTACAGTGGATCGTAGCGCCATTGTCAAGCGTAATTTCGAGGAGTGCATCGCGTCCAATGTAGCGCGGCGCTTCCAAGAGTGTGATCATGATCCGCCCAAAGTGGCCGATACTGTACCCCCAGAACAGTTCACCATCCTCTGTCCGGCGTGCCATCTCCTCAAGTGTCGGCGCGGTACCATCAGCCAGGGCTACGCGTGTATCGCCCCGAAAGCAGCGGGCATATGTGCTTTTTCCTAGGCAGACGGTAATCACATTGCGCGGGATGCGGAAATACTCGACGGTGCGGGCGAGGGCAAAGCTATTGGGCGGGATGATGCACACGTCGCCCCGGTAGGGGGCCATGGCGCCCTCGTCAATGGCCTTGGGGTCCACCACCGTGAGCCGCCCTGTCGCCGCCGTGAAGATGCGGAACTCGTCGGCAACGCGGATATCATAGCCGAAGCTGCTCAACCCGTAGGAGATGGCGCCTTGACTGACCTGGCGCTCGACAAACGGCTCGATCATGCCGTGCTCCAGCGCCATCCGGCGGATCCAGTGGTCGGGCTTGATAGACATGTCCAATCGCTCACTTTCCAGTGACTTTGCCTTGCTTGCGCTTGATCTTGCGCTTAGTGGCGCGGCCTTCTACGCCGCTGTTCGCCTGGTTACTTGGGGATCAGCGGAATGAAGGTGCGCGGGGGAAGCTGCACGCCGCCGGGAATGTCAATCGTGCCGCTCGTGACGATGACCGGCGCATCGAGATTGTGGGTATGGCGCAGGGTATTGACCACCTGGCCCCAGTTGACCGGCTGGCCCACAACCGCATCGGGCGTCGCATCCGCCGGGCCGCCGGCGCCGCCGCCAGCATCAGCGCGGCGATGCAGAGCCATAGGGCCGTCATGTGTAGCCGGCGAGCCTGGGGCTGTCCATGACGAACATCAGCTCCACCTTGCGGGCCGGACAGGCGAGTAAACATGACCATCCATCCTTTCATGCGGCTCAACCGGCGCTGACGTGAGGGCGCAGATAGGGCGCCCATTTGAGTAGACTTGACCACAGAGGGTAAAGGCGCTGCGAGGTGTTGCGAGGCCGGGCACTATGGTACCAGATGCAGCGGGAACGGACAAGTGATACAATGGCTCTTGCTCGCCGTGCACAGCCCTGCCGCGGCGGTCTGCGCTCCGGCGAGGCAACGTGCGCCATCTCACCAGATCAGGAGTGATACAGCATGAAGCTCGGTCTCGGTCTTTACCGCGACATTTTAACGCCAGCCAATGTCCGCTTTGCCAAGCAGGCCGGCGCGACCCATATCGTCGCTCACATCCCTGGTCGCTTCACTGAAGCCGGTCAAAAGATCATCACCGCTGGGGGCGAAGCAGTGGGCTTTGGCCTCTCCGACGATGACCCCATCTGGACTAGCGAGGGGCTGCGCGACCTCAAGGCGATGATCAACGCCGAGGGCATGGAGCTGGCCGCGCTGGAGAACTTTGCGCCGGTCCACTGGTATGATGTGCTGCTGGACGGCCCCAAGCGCCAGGCTCAACTGGAGCATCTCAAGCGCATTGTGCGCGACCTGGGCCGGCTGGGCATCCCGGTCATGGGCTACAACTTCAGCATCGCCGGCGTCTGGGGCCGGGTGGAGGGGCCTTTCGCCCGCGGCGGCGCCCGCTCGGTCGGCTTTGAGAACCCGCCCCAGCCCCCCATCCCGCGCGGCATGGTCTGGAATATGGTCTATGACCCGGAGCAGTTCCAGGCGAGCCTGGCAAATCCCACGCCCGAAAATACCCTGCCGCCGGTCTCGGCGGAGGAGATATGGCGGCGCTACAAGGCGTTCTTGGATGAGATGATCCCGGTGGCCGAGGAAGCCGGCGTGAAGCTGGCGATCCAT
>DATLZJ010000642.1:0-5410 GCA_035574055.1 Caldilineaceae bacterium | reverse complement strand
CGCCTAGAGGAAATATCGCTCTTTGGCGCGCATCTCGGCCCACTCCTCGCGCGCGGCGTTGACCGAATCCATCTCGCTGACCTCGGCGACCGGCACATCCCACCAACTATGATAGCCGGGGACGCCCACATAGCGGTCGTTGCGCACATAGATGACGGTGGTGCGATCAATGGCTTTGGCTGCCTGAAGCGCAGCCACCACATCGTCGTAGCTCTGGCACTCGATGACGTGAGCGCCGAGGCTGCGGGCGTTCATCGCCAGGTCTACCTCTACCTCGCGCACGTTGGCGCCCGCCGCATCGTCGGGCAGGCCGCCGTTGGAGGGGTAGACAAAGCGGGTGCCAAAACCGCTCTGGCCTAAGGAGCGGGAGAGCGAGCCGATGCTCTTGAAACCGGCGTTGTCCATCAGGATGATGGTCAGCTTGTACCCTTCCTGGATCGAGGTCATGATCTCGCCGGGGAGCATGAGATAGGAGCCGTCGCCGACCATGACATAGACTTCGCGATGCGGGTCGGCCATTTTGATGCCCAAGCCGCCGGAAATCTCATAGCCCATACAGCTATAGCCGTATTCGAGGTGGTATTGCTTGGGGTGGCGGGTGCGCCAGAGCTTGTGGAGGTCGCCGGGCAGGCTGCCCGCCGCGCAGACCATCACCGCCTCCGGGTCGCCATGCTCGTTGACCGCGCCGATCAGCTCGCCCTGGCTCGGCAAAGGTTGGTTGCGAATGGCGTAGATGCGGTCTACTTCAGCTTCCCAGGCGTCGTGCAGCTCGTGAGCCTGGCGGCGCACGGCGTCATCCACATGGTAGCCTTCCAGCAGGGACAGCAGCTCGTCCAGCGTGACGCGGGCGTCGCCCATCAGGGGGATCGCGCTGTGTTTGTATGCGTCGAACTCGGCCACGTTGATGTTGATGAAACGCACGCCGGGGTGCTGGAACTGGGTCTTGCTGGCGGTGGTGAAGTCGCTGTAGCGGGTGCCGATGCCGATGATCAGGTCGGCGTCGCGGGCATAGAGATTGGCCGCGGAAGTTCCGGTCGCGCCCACTGCGCCCAGGCAGAGGGGGTGGTCATAGCGCAGGCTGCCCTTGCCGGCCATGGTCTCCCCAACCGGGATGCCGGTCTGGTCTACAAAGCGTTTGAGGCTCTCGGTGGCCTCGCTGTAGAGCACGCCGCCGCCGGCAATGATCATTGGGCGCTGGGCGTTCCGGATCCACTCCACCGCGCGGCGCAGCGCGGTCACATCCGGCCGGTTGCGCGGGATATGCCAAATGCGGCGCTCGAAGAGGGCAGCGGGATAGTCATAGGCTTCGGTCTGCACATCTTGGGGCAGGGCCAGGGTGACGGCGCCCGTTTCCGCCGGGCTGGTGAGGACGCGCATGGCTTCGGGCAGCGCGGTGATCAACTGGTCCGGGCGGTTGATACGGTCCCAATAGCGGCTGACGGGCTTGAAGCAGTCGTTGACCGAGATGTCCTGGCTATGCTCGGACTCGAGCTGCTGGAGCACCGGGGCGACGTTGCGGCGGGCAAAGATGTCGCCGGGTAGGAGCAGGACGGGCAGCCGGTTGATGGTCGCCGTGGCCGCGCCGGTGATCATGTTGGTCGCGCCGGGGCCGATGGAAGTCGTGCAGACCAACGTCTGGAGCCGGTTGCGGTGCTTGGCATAGGCCGCAGCCGTGTGAACCATCGCCTGCTCGTTGCGCGTCTGGTAGTAGCGAAGCTGCGGGTATTGCTGGAGGGCTTGACCAATGCCCGCCACATTGCCGTGGCCGAAGATGCCGAAGCAGCCGGCAAAGAAGGGCCGCTCGACGCCGTCGCGCTCGACATGTTGGGCGATCAAAAAGCGGACAAGGGCCTGGGCCATGGTCAGCCGCACGGTTTGCCGCGTGGATGCATGATTGCTCATAGACATTGCCTCCTTGAGTGGGATGGCAAGGCAGTGGGGAACGGTCCGATGCTTACCATTGTACCACGGCGGGCGGCTATGGCTCTAGCCGGGCGGCGCACATGGCTTAACGTTTGCTTGGCTGGGCATCGGCGTGGAATATCTCTTCGCCTCGTTCCAATGACTCGGCCAGGGCATGGTCAATCTCGCTCATGTCTGTTTGGGCCTGTTGGGCGTCGCTGCGTGCGAACTCTTCCAGCTCATGGCTCAGCTCGTCCAGCTCGTCGGCGCCCGACATCAAGCGCACCACTTCCTCGCGGCCGATCTCGGCCTTGGCAAAGGTGCCGACCAGCCGCCCGCGTTTGAGGATCGTGAAGCGGTCGCCGACGGCATAGGCGTGGTGGGGGTTGTGGGTAATGAAGATCACCCCCAGGTCACGCGCCCGCGCCTGGGCAATGTAGCGCAGCACGACGCCGGCTTGCTTGACGCCCAGCGCCGCAGTCGGCTCATCTAGGATCAGCACCTTGGCCCCAAAGTAGACGGCGCGGGCAATGGCGACCGACTGGCGCTCACCGCCGGAGAGGGTGCCCACCGGCTGGGAGGGGTCGCGAATGTCAATTCCCATCTTCCGCATCTCTTCGCGCGCCACCTGGTCGGCGAAGGCAGTATCGAAACGGCGCAGCGGCCCCCAGCCCTTGGTCGGTTCGGAGCCGAGAAAGAAGTTGCGGGAGATGCTCATGAGCGGGATCATCGCCAGGTCTTGATAGACGGTGGCGATGCCGAGGTCTAGCGCCTCGCGGGGCGACTGGAAGGAGACCGGCTTCCCCTCCACCAGATATTGGCCCCCGTCGGGCCGGTAGACGCCGGAGAGAATCTTGATCAGCGTAGACTTGCCCGCGCCGTTATCGCCCAGCAGGCAGAGCACCTCGCCCGGATAAACGGCTAGGGAAACATCGCTCAAGGCGATCACATTGCCAAAGTATTTGGTGATATCGCGGACCTCCAGTAATGGCCGGCGTGCGCTTATCAGGTCATTCATCAGCGCGCCCTTTCTGCCCGCTGGCGGATCAGGTTGTTGACCAGCACGGCGACGATCAACATGCTGCCCAAAAAGACATTGAACCAGTCGGCATCAACGCCGGCAAAGACGATCCCCTGCTTGACCATGCCGAAGATCAGCGCGCCGAGCGCTGCGCCCACCGCCGAGCCATAGCCGCCGGTCAGCAGATTGCCGCCGATGACCGCGGCGATGATGGCAATAAACTCTTGCTGCTCACCGCGCAGCGTATCCGCCGACTTGACCACAGTGATCTGGATGGTGGCGACCAGCCAGGCGGCGAAGGCGGTGGTCATGAAGAGGCCAACCTTCAGCTTGTCCACGGGGACGCCTACATTTCGGGCGGCGACTGCGGAACCGCCCGCGCCGAAAATCCAGTTGCCCACCGGCGTGCGCAACAGCACCCAAGTTGCCAACGCGGTCACCGCCAGCCACCAGACGATGCTGATGGGAAAGGAGACGCCGGCGATCAGAATGTCGCTGTCGAAGATCGTGCGCATGAGGCTGTAGCCCTCGACCTTATCCAGGCCGCCCACTTGGGTGCGACCGGTGAGGAGACGGGTCAAGCCAATCGTCAGCCCGCGCACGACAAAGAGGCTGCCCAGGGTGATGATGAACGAAGGTAGGCGGGTGGTGATCACCAGCAAACCGTTGAGCAGGCCAATGACCAGTGTGAACAGCAGCGCAATCGCCGAGGAGGCATAGAGTGGCACACCGAGATAGGCGCTCAAGATCGCCATAGTCGCGCCGGCCAGTCCAATCATGGAGCCGATGGACAGGTCGAACTCGCCGCCGATCATGAGCAGGGCGACCGCTACCGCCAGGATGCCCAGGTGAGCCGAAACCTCCAGATAACTCGAGGTGCCCCGCAGGCTGAGGAAACCCACGGGTGCGACGACGGCAAAGAAGAGCCAGATGAGCACCGCGCCGCCGAGCGCGCCAAGCTCTGGACGCATGAGCAGGCGCCTGAGCCAGCCGCTCTCCACCATGCGCTCATCGCGTGCGGGTCGTAGGGTCGTGGTGGTCGCCATAGCGTTTACTCCTTGAGAAAACAGGACTGCTGACTGGTGACTGCTGACCGCCCGAGGCAGAAAATAGCTCAGAGGCAACAGCGACGAGTGGTCACCGAAGATGGTCATCGTAGTATTTGCGTAGGGCGCCCACTAGGGGCGCCCGCCATGGGCCGGTACAAGACCTGCCCCTACTAGTTTCTCACCCCTATCCTCTACCTTCTCTCCGCAAGTCACCAGCCAGCAGCCACCAGTCTCCCCCTTACCGCGTGCCGGCAGCGGCCAGGTCCATCACCCGCTCGGCGGTCTCCTGGGTCACAAAGCCTGGGCCGGTCATGATGACCGGATTGGCGATGGTATTCAGGTTCTCCACGTAGAGGGTGAGCATGACGATGGGCAGGTAGCCCTGGAGATATTGCTGCTGGTCAATGGCAAAGAGCATGTTGCCATCGCGTATCGCCTCCAAGACCTCCGGCGAAAGGTCAAAGGTCGCCAGCAGGATTTGGCCGAGCTGGCCGCTCTCCTCCAGCGCGGCCAGAGCCGGGGCGGCGCCCGTGGGGCCGAGGGTCATGATGCTGTCCACGTCGGGATTGGCCGTCAGGGCTGCGGCGATGCGCTGTTGCGCGTCCACCGGGTCGGCCAGATCAACGGCCACCACCTCGACCGTGCCGCCGGCCTCGGCCATGGCATCGGTAAAGCCCTGGCAGCGCAGGTCCAGCGCCACGTTGCCGACCTCCTGGTTGATGCAGAGGGCGTTGGTTGCGCCGGCCTCGGCCATGCGCTGGCCGCCGCCGTAGCCCGCTTCATATTCCGTCTGGCCGACGTGGTTCAGAACGCCCAGTTCAGCGGCGACATCGCTGCCGGAATTCATGGAGATGACGGGAATGCCGGCATCTACTGCGGCGCGGATGGAGTCGCCCAGCGCATCCGGGTCCGGGATGCTGACCACCAGCCCATCGGGCTGGGAAGCCACGGCGGCGTCAATGAGCTGGGCCATGGCGACCATATCGAAGGTCTGGGGCGCCTGATATTCGACGGTGACGCCCATGTCAGCGGCGGCCTGATTGACGCCGTTTTGCACCACCGACCAGAAGGGGTCAGACGCTTGGCCGTGGGAAACAACCACGATCCGGATATCGCGTTGTGTGCCTTGGGCCGCCGGGGCCTCGGCAGGCGCTTGGGCTTCGGTCTCGGCGGGCGTTTCGGCGGGGGCCTCTTCGGTGGCGGTGGAGACCGGCGCGGGGCCAGGCCCCAGGCAAGCGGCAATGACCATGCCAAAAAGCATGGCGGCAATCAAGCCCAGCGTGTAGAACTTCGGCAGTCTGTACATCGTGCTTTCTCCTTGATTTGGCTCTGAGGTGTCGCTCGGAACGGTGAACACGGACACGGAAAGCAACGAACAGGCGAAGCCGGCCCAAGGGCCGTCCCGCCCTCTCCAAATGCCAAAGCAGAGATCATGGCG
>DATLZJ010000641.1:0-2157 GCA_035574055.1 Caldilineaceae bacterium | reverse complement strand
GCTGGTCCTTATCGCCCTCTGGCTGGCGGTCTCGATCTACTACCTCTATCTGCTCTTCTTTCGCCAGCAGCCCGAATACCTGGTTAACCCCAACCGGGCGCAGCAGGACCCTATCGCCGCGGCCGTCTACTGGGCGCCCTTTCCCATACCGGAGAAGCCTCGTTTCGGCTTTCCCATTCAGGAGGGCTGGAAGACGTTGGGGGTGTTGGGCGCGTGGGGCTACCTGGGCGAAACCTATGCCGCTAATGACGACGCCTGGTCGCTGCGCCGCTGGTATCTCACCCCCTTCCGCAAGCGCGACTTGAGCGAGCAGCCGGACCTCATCTTCGTGGCCCACCACCTGCAAGAGCCGGACCCAACCTTTGACGATGACGTGCTGGATGCCTATCAACGGCTGGGCGAGGTGCGGGTGCGGGGCGAGACCCGGCTGGAGATTTGGGGTCAGCAGCCGCTGCCCGCGCCTTACCTCACTTTCGACGCCGAGCCGTTCATCCCCCTCTTTCGCAGCGAGGTGGCGGCGCTGGCGCCGGTGGAGCGCCGCCCGGTCCTGGCGCGCAGCGAGCGCCTGGGCGATGCCGTTTCGCTGGAGAGCGCCTCTGCCTCGACCACCCGACCGGCGCGCGGGGAGATGGTTCATCTGACCTTTGTCTGGCTGCCCCAAGCGCCGTTGGCGCTGGACTATAAGCTCTTTGTCCATGTGGCTGGAGCCGATGGCCGCCCGGTGGCGCAGTGGGACGGCTATCCCGGCCTCAACACGGCGCGCACCAGCCGCTGGCCTACCGGCCAGCCCTTTGATGACCATGTGCTGTTGGCCATTCCCGCCGATGCGCCGCCCGGCGACTATACGCTGCTGGTGGGTCTCTACGACCCGGCGAGCGGCGCTCGTCTCGGCGATCGCGCCATCGCCGTCACCCCGTTTACCATTCGTTGACCATGACCCGCCCGCTCACCCCTGCCGGTCGCCCGCTCCTGCTCGCCGCTCTAGGGCTGGCTCTGCTGGCCCAGGCGGTGATCCTGGCCGGCGCGCCCCACCTGGTACAGGCGAGCGCAGTGCTGGTCTGGGCCGGGTTAGTCCCCGGTTGGCTGCTCATGGCGGCGCTGGTGGGGCGCAGCGTTGCGCCGCCGGGCTGGGCCGAGGCAGCGGTCTATGCCGTGGGCGCAGGCTATGGCTGCCTGGTCGGCATGCTGCTGCTGGCAAGCTACTTGCCCGGACCGCTCTCTCCTTGGCATCTCTACGTGGCGGTCAATGGGCTGATCGCGGCGCTGGCGTTGTGGGCGTTCCGGCAGCCGGAGCCGGCGACGGGCAGCGGTTCCGCAACCGGGTTGGCTCCCGACCGGTTCCGGCTGGCCTTGGGGCTGATCCTGCTGCTGGGCGTGGGGGCGCTGCTGCGCCTGCCTCACCTGGGCTATGCCGAGTTCCACGGTGATGAGGCGCGGGCGGTGCTGCGCGCCGCCGCGGTCATCCAGGGCTATGAGGATGTGCTGCTGCTCCACAAGAAGGGGCCGGCGGAAATCCTGACGCCGGCGGCGATTTTTGCCGTCACCGGCCATTTGACCGAGGCCAGCGCGCGGCTGCCCTTTGCGCTGGCGAGCCTGGCGGCGCTGGTCGCTGTCTGGCTACTGGGCGCAAGACTTGACAGCCCGCTGGCCGGCTGGAGCGCGGCCATGCTGCTGGCGGTGGACGGCTACTTCACCGGCTTTGCCCGCATTGTCCAGTATCAGAGCCTGGTGATCCTGACTTCGGCGCTGGTCATGTTGGCGCTGGCGCGGCTGGCGGCGCAGCCCCTGGCGCTGGCCCGCTACCTGGCGCTGGCCGCGCTCTTCTTTGCCACGGGCCTCTGGTCCCACTATGAAGGGGCGCTGGTCGCGCTCCCGGCCCTCTATCTGGTTGGCGTTATGCTCCGCCGTCACCGGGCTGCGCCGGAAACAGCGCGGCGCTTGTGGGCGGCGCTGGGCATTGGGGGTGTGGTTGCGGCGCTGCTGCTGGCCCTCTTCTACCTGCCTTTCCTCCTCCATGCCCAGTTCGGCGCGACCTACACCTATCTGATGGAGCGGCGCATTGGCGGCGAGCCGCTGCCGGCCAACCACGTGGCCGACTTCTTCATCCGCACCACCACCTATAGCTCCACCTATTATGCCGTCTTTTTGATTGGCGTG
>DATLZJ010000640.1:0-14598 GCA_035574055.1 Caldilineaceae bacterium | reverse complement strand
CGCCGCCCGCCGGAGACGCCGGCAGAGTACCGCTTGCGGCTTGCCAGGCGCTGGCCCGCCGCCGCACGCGCCTGGGGCGTTATCACCGAGAGCTATGGCGCTGCGCGCTATGGCCCTGATGCGCCCTCGGACGAAGCGGTGGCGCGCACGCGCCAGGTCTGGGCGGAGGCGCAGCGCATTGTGGCCGAGCAGCCATCCACCGGAGCCGGCCCGGACCACTCGGACCCTGCTTGACGCTCCTCTCTCAACCGTGCTACAGTTTATGCCACGGTTGTAGAGTACCCGGTTGTACACTTGCTCCCTTTTATCCAACTCTACCCGAACGTGGTCAACCGTGTCTTAACCAACAGGAGGAGCTGCCGTGAACACATTGGGTCGGAGACGCTTAACGCGTCGCCAGTTCTTGCACGCCAGCGCAGGCCTGTCCGCTGCCGCAGCGCTGGCGGCTTGTATGCCACCGGCTACGCCGCAGACGACGGGAGGTGAGGCCGCAGGTGAAGCGCCCGCGGCCGGCCCGGTCGAAATTGATGTCTGGACCGGTTGGACTGAGGATGCTGCCACCAATATCGAGAAAATCCTCAACGGCTACAACGATTCTCAAGACCAGGTAATTGCCAGGCATGTGGTCGTGCCTGAAGCGATGACCCAGAAGCTATTGGCTGCCGTCTCCGCAGGGAATCCACCCGCTACTGCGGTCGTCTTTGGCGCTTCGATTGCCTACCAGCTTGCCGCCCAAAAGGCCCTGATCGCCCTGGATGCCGTAGGCACACCGGAGCAGGTGGACACGCTCCGGCAGTGGATGGTGCCTGCGATCTGGGACCTGGGCGTCTATGAAGGAAGTTTCTACTACGCCAGCATGTGGAACCAATGCCTGGGTTGCTTTGTCAACGTCAAGCTGGCCGAAGAAGCCGGCGTTGATGTCAACAACCCGCCCCAAAACCTGGACGAGCTGACGGCCGTCTGGGAGCAATTGACCACTTATGACGCCGACGGCAATATTGATGTGCTCGGCGGCGACTTCACCTGGGCGACCATGATCATGGGGCGTTTCCTCGGCCAGCTTGTCTCGGAAGACGGCGCCACCATCACCGCCAATCATCCCAATAACCTGCGCGCCCTGGAATGGACCGTCAATTACTGGCAAAAGATGGGGCCGGACAAACTGTCGGCCTACAATGCCTCGCTGGCCGGCCGCGGCGAACGCTCCGCCGGCCAAGACCCCTTCCTGTCCGGCCTGCGCGCCACATTGGTCACCGGCCCCTGGCACTACAACACGATCCGCAACTTCAAACCGGAGGGCTTCGAGTTCACCGTTTGGCCTTTCCCCGGACCTGCCGGCCAGACCGAGCGCGGCATGTACACCTACGGCGACGGCTGGATCATCCCAGTCGGCTCGCAGAATCCGTCGGCGGCATGGGAGATTATCAGCACCATGACCGGCGCCACCGGCAACCGCGACGTGTACACCAGCCTCTTCACCACCTGGCTGTGCGTCAACGGCCCCGTCTCGCAGGAGATGACCGAGTGGCCGGCCTTCCAGACCGAGGTCATGGGCCAGTGCCCCGGCTATGAGGAAATCTTCCTCGATGACCTGTTCAATTCCGACTACTACCTCTACCCGCCGAAGATTCCCACCAGCGACTCCTACCAGACGCTGATGAACGCCGAGTGGGAAAAGGCGCGTTTGGGTGAGAAAAGCCCGGAGGAGGCCCTGGACTTTGTCCAGGAGCAGGCCCAGCGCGAGCTAGACACCTGGATTCAGCAGAACCAGGCATAGGCGAGTTCAATGACGCAGCGGGGGCCGAGGCCCCCGCTGCCGGCGAGTGCCCGGCGCGCTTGGTAGAGCTTCGCCCAAATGATCAATCTATCCGGCCCATCTGTAGGTGCGGTATCCTTACCGCACGAGCGTATCATACCAGAATGTGCGGCAAGGATGCCGCACCTACGAGGTGGTACTGCTTATATAGCAAACCCTATTCAGCACGCCGGGCGCGCTCGCCGGCTTCCTGCAACTCTCCGGTTGACGTAAACAAAGAGGTTGTGACAAGGAGTCTGTGACAAGGAGTTTGCCGTGGCTGCGCCGACAGAATTGGCGGTAGCGCGCGCCGCCTCGCCGCCTCACCCCGGCCTATGGCGCGTGCGGCTGGGGCGCACGGTAGGCGCGCTCCTGAAGTATGCGTTGCTGCTCTGCTTCGCCGGCTTTTTCATCCTGCCCTGGGTCTGGATGGTCTCGACCTCACTCAAAAACCCTGATGAGCTGGCCGTCTATCCGATCATCTGGATTCCCGACCCGATCCGATGGGACAACTATGTGGCGGCGTTTCAGCGGGCGGAATTCTCCCGCTTCCTGTGGAACACCCTGCTGGTCGCTGTGCCCTCCGTCGTGGGCGCGGTCCTCTCCAACTCTCTGGTTGCCTACGGTTTTGCGCGGGTGCGCTGGCCGGGACGCGACCTGCTCTTTGGCCTGGTGCTGGCGACCCTCATCCTGCCCGGCTTTGTCACCTTCATCCCGCTCTACCTGATCTTCAAACAGCTCAACTGGATCAACAGCTACTTGCCGCTCGTCGTCCCGACCTTCCTGGGCAACCCCTTTTTTGTCTTTCTGTTGCGCCAGTTCTTCCTCAGCCTGCCGGAGGAGTTGGCCGACGCCGCCCGTGTTGACGGCGCTTCCGAACTGCGCATCTTTTCGCAAATCATTCTGCCGCTCTCTAAACCGGCGCTGGCCGTGGTTGCGCTCTTCCAGTTCATTGGCAGTTGGAACGACTATTTTGGCCCGCTCATCTACATCAACGACAAAGCCTTGTTTACGATTTCCCTGGGCATCGCCAACATGCGCGCGAGCTACGGCTTTTCCAACTTCGCCTGGATCATGGCGGCTACTTGTATGAGCGTGCTGCCCATTATTATCCTCTTTTTCTTCGCCCAGCGCACCTTTATCGAGGGCATCGCGCTGACCGGCTTGAAAGGATAGGGTATGGTCGCCGCGTTTCGACTCCGCAGACTTACCCGCAGCGAACGCAAGGCCCTCGTCACTGGCCTGCTCTTTACCTCCCCCTGGATTGTGGGCTTTCTGGCCTTTCGCGTCTACCCGTTTCTGGCCTCACTCTATTACAGCTTTACCTTCTACCCGATCCTGGACAGGCCCAAGTGGATCGGGCTGGACAATTTCCGCGCCTTGATGGAGGACCCACGCTTTCTCAATTCACTCTACAATACCGCCTATTATGCCCTGGGCAGTGTGCCGCTGGCGACGGTGGTGGGCATTGGGCTGGCGATGCTGCTCAACGCACGTGTGCGGGGGCTTTCCTTCTTTCGCACCATCTACTTTCTGCCCAGCATTACCCCCGTGGTGGCAACGGCCATTGTCTGGCTGTGGATGTTTGACCCGATCAACGGCGTCATCAACTATGTGCTGGACCTGGTGGGGGTTCAAGGCCCCGGCTGGATGGGCAGCCCGCGCTGGTCCAAGCCCGCGTTGATCTTGATGAGCATGTGGGGGGTCGGCGGCGCGGTGGTCATCTACTTAGCCTCGCTCCAGGATGTGCCGCGCGAACTGCTGGAGGCCGCCGAACTGGACGGCGCCAACGGGCGCCAGAAAATCTGGTATGTTACCCTGCCCATGATCAGCCCGGTGATCCTCTTCAACGTCGTCACCGGCCTGATCGGCGCGTTCCAGTTCTTCACCGAGGTCCACGTTATGACCGGCGGCACCGGCTCGCCCGCCGATTCGACGCTGATGATGTCCATCTATCTGTACCAGACTGCATTTCAGTTCTTCAAGCTCGGCTATGCCTCTGCGCAAGCCTGGGTGCTTTTCATGATCGTCGTTCTCTTCACCATCCTCCTCTTCCGGCTATCGGGCCGGCTAGTCTATTACGGTGGCAGGTAATGATGGCGCAGGCATCCCAACCAGTAGCTCAAGCGTTGTTTCAAACCGAACAATACTTCAAGGATCGCTTCCGCGTGGCTGCCCGCCGCCTGGGTTTTCGTGCAGCCACGCCGGAGGAGCACCGCATCTGGCGGCAGGAGCTGCGGGGTCGCCTGCGCGAACTGTTGGGCCTCCACCGCATGATCGCTGCGCCCATGAACGCGCGCGTCACCGAGCGGGTCTCCTGTGACGGCTACACGCGCGAGCGCATCGAGATTGACACCGAGCCTGGCGTCACCATGCCCGTTTATGTGCTCATCCCCGATGGCCTGCGCGCGCCCGCCCCGGCGGTCATTGCCGCCCACGGCCACAGCAGCGGCGGTAAACTCGCGGTCGCCGGTGTCAGCGATCATCCTGCCGTCGCTGCCACCATCCAGCAGCACAACTATGACTATGGCGTCCAGGCCGTGCGCCGCGGCTATGTGGTCTTTTGCCCCGATGCCCGCGGCTTTGGCGAGCGCCGGGAATGGATTTATGCCGCGCCCGAATCGCTGTTGGATTCCTCCTGCCGCCAGCTTGCCCACATGGGCATCCCCCTGGGCCTCACCGTCGCCGGCATGTGGACGTGGGACCTGATGGCGCTGCTCGACTACATTCGCGCCCGGCCCGAGACGGCAGGGCGCAAGACCGGCTGTATCGGCCTTTCCGGCGGCGGGCTGCAAACGCTGTGGCTCTCGGCGCTGGATGACCGGGTGGACTGTGCCGTGATCAGCGGCTATTTCTATGGCGTAGAAGATTCGCTGCTCCACCTGGCGGGCAACTGCGACTGCAACTATGTGCCCCATCTTTGGGAGACGGCGGATATGGGCGATATCGGCGCGCTGATTGCCCCGCGCCCGCTCCTGATCGAATCCGCCCGCCAAGACCCCCTCAACGGCCCGCGCGGGATTGACAACGTGCGTGAGCAGGTCGCCATCACCCGCCAGGCTTATTCCCTGCTGGGGGCAGATGACCGGTTGGCGGTTGATGAGTTCGACGGCGGCCATGTCTGGCACGGCACGCTTGCCCTCGCCTGGCTGGATCGCTGGCTGCGCTCATAACGTCGAACACCTATTATCCATGAGCTACACGACCTTCTATTACAATGCGCGCTGGTGGGTGAGATGGGGCGACCGGCTGCTCGGCGGCTATTCGGCCAATGGTCTGCGCAGCTATGTCTTTCCGCTCTATTCGCCCGCGGGGATGCTGGTCCTCCAGGAAGCCCCGCCCGACCATCCGCACCACCAGGGCGTCTGGGTGGGGCTAGAGATCAACGGCTATGACCTTTGGAACGCCGGGTCGCGCCGGCTGCCGGGCCATCGCCAGGAGGCGGCGCCGGCGTTGCCACAGCTCCAGCCGGATATTGGGGCAGACGGCGTGCGTTTTGCCCATGAAGTCCACTGGCGCACGGAGGGCGGCGACGAGCTGTTGCGCGAGCGGCGGACGGTGGTCTTTCGGGCCGGCGGGGCGCCGGGCGCGATGGTTACAGTGGTAGAGTGGGCGTCCACCTTCTACCACCCCACGCAGGCTGTCCACTTGGGCCAAACCAAAGAAGCGGGGGTTGGCCTGCGCGTGCCGCCCCATTGGGAGACCGTTCATGGCGGGCGAATCCGCAACGCCTGGGGCGATACCGGTGAAGCCGGCGCCTTCGACAAGCTGTCGCCGTGGCTCAACATCGAAGGGCGCGCCGCTGGCGACGCGGTTGCCGGTCTCCTCTTTGCGCCGCTGCCGAAGAGCGAACCCTGCCCCTGGTTCACGCGTGATTATGGCGTCCACGTCTACAACCCGGCCCGCCACCGGGCCATCGAGCTGGCCCCCAACGAACCACTGACCTGGGCGGTACAAGTGATCGCCTATGATGGTCGCCGTTCGGTGGACGAGCTGGAGCGGCTCGTCGCCCAGGCGCAGATGGCCGGCTCGCGCTAAAGCCAAGCAGCGGCTTACTCGGAGATCATCTCCGGCGGCAGGTGTTGGACCCGGTTGAGGTAGCGCAGGAAGAGCGAGCCGTTGGGCATGAAGTCTATGCGTGAGATGCCCGTGTTGTAGTGGTGATAGAAGATTTGCCGCTCCGGTAGCTGGTTGAAAAGCGCCTTGATCAGCGCGTCCACAAAGGTGCCGTGGGAGATGATGGCAATGTGCGACTCGACCTCGGCGACCCGTTCCTCCTGGGCGCGGCGGCGCAGGTCACGCGCCACGCGTATGGCCCTGGCATAACAGGCGGGCATATCCTCATAGCCGCTGTTCCACCACCCCTTTTCGGTGATCGTCTCCGGCAGTTCGTATTCGGGGAAGTCGGCTTGAATGGCCGCGCGCGTCAGGCCGGGGTGGATGATCAGCTCTTCGCCGCTGCGCGGGTTGCCTTTGAACATGCCGCCGTGCTCATGGATCTCGACCCAGACGGTCGGCTTTAGCCCCAGGGCAGCGACCACCGGCTGCGCAGTCTGGAGGGTGCGCAGCATGGGGCTACAGTAGAGGTGAGTGATGTGATAGCCGCCGTAGCGGGCGGGCGGTTCCTGGCCGTCCTGCCGGGTGGGGATGGTCTCGTGGTAGGTTTCGGGGATCGTGTCGCTTGCCAAATGCTCGGCCAGCAGCTTGGCCTGGCGCTGCCCTCGCTCTGTAAGGGGCGGGTCGGGGCTGCGCTGCGCCATATACTCTTCGTAAGTGAGATCGAGCGCCAACCGGTTGTTGGCGGATTCCGCGTGTCGAATGATGAATAGTCGCATAGGTCTCGCTCCTGAGGCAAGATACCATTAAGTGAGAAAGGAGGCCAAATCCAAAGTGGGCCGGGAGGCTGTGCTATAATCGGGGCGCTGCGCCGGCATCTGCGTTGGCGGCGCGCCCATTCTTTTGACCTGGAGAAATGCCTTGACATCGTCTGCTCTACCGGCGACCCGCTCACCGGCGACGCCACGGATTGAATCGCTGCTGGCCGCGCGCCTCTTTGTCGCGCCCCGGCTGGCCGGCGACTACCTCTATTTTCTCAGCGACCTGTCGGGCCGCCTCTCCCTCTACCGGATGCGGGTGGGGGGCAGCGTGCCCGAGCCGCTGCTGCCGCCCCACCTGGCGCTTCAGAACCCGCACCTGCTGGGCGGTGAAGGCCCCTTCGTCCTCTTGCCCAATCTGGGCAAAATCCTGGTCATGCTCGACCGCGACGGCGACGAGAATTACCAGCCGGTCCTCATCCCGCTGGAGGGCGGCCTCCCGGAGCCGCTCTTTGGCGACCGCTTCGCCGGCCAGCAGGTCATCTGTATCTGGGCTGACCCGGAGCAGAGCCGGGCGGTCTTTCTGGTGGACCCGCGCCGCAACCCGGTGATGACGACCTTTGCCTATGACCTGGCCGCCGGCGAAGAGCTGACCCTGGCTGAAAGCATCTACGGCAATGACTGCCTAGATGCTTCCGCCGACTTCAATCGCTTCTTGCTGGCCGAAGGCTATGTCACGGGTGATGTGGTCCTCTATGGGATGGAGCGGGGATGGACCGAGCCGCGGCTGCTATATGGTGTGCCGCAAGCGCAGCGGCAGGCGGGCGAACAGCCTCCCCTGACCGGCTTCGGCCCAGGCCAGTTCACGCCCGACGGCGGCATCCTGATCGTCACGGCCTTGTTCGAGGACGGCTATGGCCTGGGCTATCTGCGACCGGAGAACGGCCAGGAGATTCGACCGGCGCCGGTGGAGGGGATCGTCCACCAGGGAGTGGGCGAGCTGGTCGGGCTGAAGCATCGCGCCGGCGACCGCTACAGCCTGGTCTACAACATTGACGGCGTCTCCTGGGCCTATGAGGGAGTCTTTGACCCGGACGGCTGTCGCTTCACCGTGACCCGCGTCCTCTGCGGGACGGGGGACCTGAGCAATGGCGTACTGGAGTCCATCGCCTACGAGCCGGCCAGCGGGCGCTATGTGCTGGCCTTTTCGACCGCGACCACACCCAGCCAGCTCTATATCGTCGAGCCGGATGGGCGGGCGCTGCGCCAGACCAACGAGCGTATTTTGGGCCTCCCGGCCCACCTGTTATCTCCTGGCGAGGACGCCTCCTACACCAGCCATGACGGCTTGCGCATCTCGGCCCGGCTCTATCTGCCCGCGGCGGAGCTAGGCTATAGCGGCCCGCGACCGGTGGTCTTTTACATCCACGGCGGCCCCCAGAGCCAGGAGCGGCCCGACTTCACCTGGTTCTCCATGCCGCTGATCCAGTACTTGACGCTGCGCGGCTTTGCCGTCTTTGTGCCCAATGTACGCGGCAGCGCCGGTTACGGGCTACGCTATGTCAAGCATGTGGACCGTGACTGGGGCGGCCAGGACCGGCTGGACCATGTTCAGGCCGTGGAGGTGCTGCGCGGCGACCCGCGGCTAGACATGGAGCGGGTGGGCGTGATGGGGCGCTCCTACGGGGGCTATATGACCTTGACCCTGGTGGGCCGGCATCCAACCCTCTGGAAGGCGGCGGTGGATATGTTCGGCCCCTATAACATGCTGACCTTTATTGAGCGGCTGCCGGAGGCGTGGAAGACCTACTTCTATATGGCCGTCGGCCATCCGGAAAAGGACCGGGAGTGGCTGATTGAGCGCTCGCCCAGCACTCACCTGGACAACCTGGCCTGCCCGCTGCTGGTGATCCAGGGGGCGAATGACCCGCGTGTGGTCGAGCGCGAGTCGCGCGACTTGGTGGAGCGGCTGCGCAGCCAGGGCAAGGCGGTCGAGTATCTGGTCTTTCCCGATGAAGGACACGATGTGCTCAAGTTCGCCAACAAGGTGCGCTGTTACAATGCCATTGCCGACTTTTTTGCCCAGCATCTCCAGCCGGAGCGTTAGCCCATGCCTGAGACAACACCCTACACAACGTTGATCTCGACCGAAGCGTTGGCGGCCCATCTGGGCGACCCGGAGTGGGCCGTGGTGGACTGTCGCTTTTCACTGGCCGACCCGGCGCTGGGCCGGCTGCGCTATCTGGAGGCGCACATCGCCGGCGCGGTCTACGCCGACCTCAACCAGAACCTCTCCGCGGCCGTGCGACCGGGCAAGACCGGTCGCCATCCGCTGCCGGATGTGCAGACCTTCGCCGCGACCTTGGGGCGCTGGGGCATCGGCCCCGGTGTGCAAGTGGTCGTCTACGACGACGCCGGAGGCGGCATGGCCGCGCGGCTCTGGTGGATGCTGCGCTGGCTGGGCCATGACGCGGTGGCGGTGCTGGACGGCGACTGGCGGGCTTGGCAGCGAGAGGGCCGGCCCACGGCCCAGGGCGAGGAGACGCGACCGCCGCGCAGCTTTATCCCCCATCTGCGCGAGGGCTGGGTGGCGACGGCGGAGGAAGTGGCGGCGCGGCTGGGAAAGCCAGGCTTGACGCTGCTGGACGCGCGCGCCGCTGACCGTTTCCGTGGCGAGAATGAAACGCTGGACCCCAAGGCCGGCCACATTCCGGGGGCGCGCTCAGCCCCCTATCTGGAGAATCTAGACAGCCGGGGCTACTTTCTCCCACCGGAGGCGTTGGCCGCCCGCTTTGCGCCATTGGTGGGCGAAACACCGGTGGAGGAGGTGGTGGTCTACTGCGGCTCCGGCGTGACCGCAGCCCACAACCTGTTGGCGCTGGCCCACGCCGGCCTGGGTAATGCCCGCCTCTACGCCGGCTCGTGGAGCGACTGGATCACCGACCCCAACCGCCCCATCGCCACCGGCGCGGAGTAGTAAGCCACTAGGCGCCTACGCTGTAGGACAAAGAGACCGCACAGTGGCTACATGAGAACAGGTTGGAGCGACATGCACGACTGGCAAACCCGCATTGTGATTGACCCCCCATAGAGTGGTTGGCAAGCCTGGGGTTGAGGGCGCTCGGCTTTCGAGTGAAGCCTTGCGTCAGGTAGGGCATGATGTCGTTTGGGTACGTACCGATGCACCAGGCAGTGATAATCGGCAAGTACTACAACAAGCACACACCGAAGAGCGAATTCTGATCGCATTCGACAAGGATTTCGGTGAACTTGCCTTCCGCGCCCGGCTCCCTGCATCCAGTGGGATCATCTTGTTTCGCATTTCTGCGCCATCTGCCCGGCCCGCCGTGAAAAGTGTCATATTCTCGTGAACAGAAGGGGGCCGCCTCACCGTCGGTGCGGTATCCGGCGCCCCTCGTGGCGTGCACGCGCCGCCGGCTGGTTCGCTGCGCGGCGTCTGCCTGGGTGTAGCCCACGAGCGGCCCAGCACACCTGGCGCAGCGTGAGCACGCCATGCCCATGCGGCCAACAGGGAAGGGCGCATCAGCGCTGCCGCTGTTCGGGCGCGCGGGCAGACGCAATGCCATCGAGCCGTGCGGCAGGATGCCGCACCTACGATCTACCGCCTGACGCCGTGAACAGTGCGGTAGGATACCGCACCTACGGCCTGACCGTGTGAACAGCCGCCGTGTTCACGATTTGATAAGAGAGAACACGCCGGCTCTCATGAACGCGAACGCCACAATCTCTTCGGCGCTGAGTCCCAGGTCAACCCCCGGTACATCCAGAGGGGAAGAGGTTTGCACCAGGGGCCGGATGACAAAGGCTCGGCCATCCTTACGCTTGATGTGGACTTCGCCTTCCGCTGCCACTCGATCGAGCCGCGGCGCCAGCTTCTACCTAGCTTCAGAGTAGGGATAGACCGCGGGCATCGCTAAATCTCCCAAATATCCACCATGTTAGCAGAACAGCTAATGAAGCGCATACATAAGGCTAATCGTCTGCAAACCTTGCTGCGCTATCTATACAAGCAGGCGCGCTGTCCCGGCGCTCATTCGATGAGCGCCGGCGGCTGTTTCTCGAATGGGTGCGCCTCACATGCTGGTATGTAAACTGGAGGTGGATGTATGCAAATCGCAAACTTTCCCCATCTTCGCTTACAGGAGCTACAGCAGTCATTCTCGGCGCTGGAGCCTCAGATCGAGGAAGGGCCGGTGAAACAGGCCCTTGCTCTACTCCATGCGATGGTGCAAGAGAGCTTGCGCAACAGCAACCTGCCGGGCGCAGCCAGCCCGCAAGCAGAATCTGCCTTTCGTCAACTGGAACAGCTACGCAATTACCACCGGCACGCTCCCGCCATGGAAGGGGAGGCCGTGGCAGCCGGGTTGCCCGTGGGCGCGCCGGCCCCAGACTTTGAGCTGCCCGACGCCAACGGTAAGACAGTGCGGCTCTCAGACTTCAGAGGCCAGCCGGTGGTCCTGGTCTTCTATCCGTTGGACTGGAGCCCGGCGTGCAGCGACCAGCTCTCGCTCTATCAGATGGAGTTGGAGGAGTTCCGCAAGTATGGCGCAGTCTTGCTGGGGATCTCGGTAGATTCGATTTATAGCCACGGGGCCTGGGCGCTGCTGCGCGGGCTACAGTTCCCCCTGCTGTCCGACTTTGAGCCGAAGGGCGCAGTGGCGCGGCGCTACAACGTCTATCGAGAGCGAGATGGCTTCTCGGAGCGCGCGCTCTATGTGGTGGACCCGGAGGGCATTATCCGTTATGCCCATGTTTCGCCGCAACTGCCCCACATTCCGGACATCTACGAGCTGTTCGACGCGCTGGCGCGCATCCGTGGCGCAGTGGCTGAACCGGACACGCAGGACGCTGCTGCGCCGGTTGAGAAGGAGGCTGCCCTATGATCGGATGGGCGCCGATGCACCAACCGCTCCAACTCTTTGGCCGCCGTTGGTGTGCGCACACCCAAATGTTGCGCCGCTACTTGGACCGGCTCGGCATTCCGTACATCTACCGCGATATGGATACAGACCCGATGGCCCGGTCGCAGGTGCGTTGGTGGACCGGAATGGATGTCAACCCGGTGCTCTACCTCAACGGCAATGTGCTGGTGGAGCCAAGTTTGGACGAAGTGAATTGGGCCTTGCGCAGCTACGCCTATGCCTGATCGTCACTGTGGCTGATCTGGTAGCGCAACAACAAAAACGGGCAGGGCGGCGTCGCCGCCCTGCCCGTTTTTGTCCTAAGTGAACAAGCACCCTGTCGCTATGCGGCTTTGACCTTGATTTTATCCTTCTTGAGGCCCAGCTTCGGCAGCGATAGCTTGGGCAAGTTGACCTTGATGCGCTGGAACAGCGGCTTGCCCTGCGTGGTCTTGGGGAGCTTGATGGTCAGCACCCCATTGTGGAGGTCCGCCTCGGCCTTATCTACATTGACCGCGGTCGGCAGACGTAGGGTCCGCTGCCAAGCGCCATAGCGCCGCTCTCGCAGGAACCACCCTGCTTGCTCGCGATTCTGCTCTACCTGGCTTTGCGCCCGGATGGACAGCCAGCCATCGCGCGCCTCCACAACAACATCTTCGGGCCGGATACCCGGCAGCGAGGTCCTCACGATGAGGGCGTCGTCGGTCTCGCTCATGTCAATGGCCAGGTTATCGCCCAGCGCCCGGTTCAGCGGCGATGTCCAGAAGGGGACCGGGGCCAGCGGCTCGGCCAGATAGTCCGTGCGCGGCATGGTCATGAACTGGTCAAAGAAACGGTCCATTTCCCATTGCATTCGCCTGAGCGTCTCATACGGGCTGTAACGAACCAGACCGGTCATAGGATCACCTCCAGTATCTGCCGGCGCACGACTGCCGGCAGTTCTTGATAGGCGACGCCCTGGCAGCCGGCTGCCAGGGCGTCGCCAGAGCTAAGCACGCTATCCTTGTGGGCGCAAGCGAGTTCCCGCTCGTCGCGGATTAGGCCGGTTGCGCCTCAATCAAATGCCCATTGCTGCGGACGGCGATGCGCTTGGGCTTGGCCTCCTCCGCCTTGGGCACATGCAGCCTCAACACGCCGTTGGTATAGCTGGCCTCGATCTGCTCGCTGTTCACCGGCATCGGCAGTTGGATGCTGCGATAGAAGCGGCCATATGGGCGTTCGCGCAGATGGAACTGGCCTTGCTGCGCCCCAGGCTGGACCTCACCCTGGATGGTCAGCATATTGTTGACCAGGCTGATGTCCAGGTTGTCCGGCTGGATGCCGGGAACGGAGGCTTCGACAATGAACGCGTCCTCAGTCTCCCACACGTCCAGCGCTGGCGCCCAAGCACTGCCGCTATTCTGCGGCCAGCCACTCAGCGTGCGGAAGGTCTCTTCAAAGAGACGGTTCATCTCGTTCTGCAAAGTCGCCATATTGCGGAACGGATCCCAACGTGTCAGACTGGTCATTGCACATACCTCCTTTCTCCGCTCTCAGGTTGTTTGCGTATGATTCGGCTCGCCTGAGTTTGGTTGTCGCGTGGCTCCATGAAGGAGCTTTCAATCCTTCTAATCGCGCTGAAATGTTTGTTGGGCATCAGCGAAGTGTTAATGATCTGTTAGAAAGCGCCACGAGAGCTAATAGGCGGCCAGCTCTTAGCCCTCTCTGTTGAGGGGCCAGGAATGAATGGGCGGCTCAAGCGCCTGGCGCTATTGGGTTGGGAACCGGGTCACTATGTTTTTCGTCATGCTGGTTGGCGCACCTCTCGCGCCATCTCACCAGGCTCTATTCAACCCGAAGGAACTCAACCAGAAGGAACGCACCTAGAAGGAGACGACATGACTCTACGCCTCGCCTGGCTCCCGACCGCTATCCTCGTTGTCCTGCTGGCCGCTTGTACCGGGCTGCCGATGGTGACGCCCGTTGCACCCGCTAACGCCACATCGCCCTTGGCGACTCCCGCCGGGGTTTCTGGCGCAAGCATGGTCTACGATGACCCCTATGCCTATTGCGCCGCGGTGGGCACAATAGATGAGCCGGATGAGCGATATGTGGGGCCGGCAGCGCCGGAGTCTATTGCCCGCGACTTGCGGGCCGTTCTCAACACACCCAATACGCCGCTGGAGGTCTATCAGCAGGGGTTGTTCTGGCGCTGCATGGATGGCCGGGTTTATGCCTGTATGGTGGGGGCCAACCTGCCCTGTTGGGCCAAGGCCGACCTGAGCCAGGAGCCGACGCCGGCCATGAATGACTTCTGTGCAGAGAATCCCGACGCCGAGGGGATTCCGGCTGTGGTCACAGGGCGAGAAACCGTCTACACCTGGCGCTGCGAGGGGACGACCGCCGTCGTGGATAGCCAGATAGGCGAAGTGGATGAGCGCGGCTACCTGACCAATATCTGGTACGCACTACCGGCTGAGTAAGCCACCTGCCACTAGGCCAAATTACCTGTGAGGGATAGCTGTGGCTCACAACTCCAGTGCTGTGGCCGCTTGAGTCAGAGGAGGCGGCGCCTCTGCTTCGCCGGCCAGGCGCCCTTTTTCTGATTCCTCCGCAGGAGGGGGAGGAAGGCTCGTGGCGCTTGGCCTACCCCGGCGCTACGAGCCGGGCACGACGCGCCAGGTGAGGTGGAGGTAGGGAGCGACGGCCAGCGCCGCCTGGTAGCTCTGCGCGTCGGGATAGGTCGGGCGCTCCAGCAGTTTGCCGTGGATGCTCACGCTGAACTCCTCTATGCCGAAGGGCCAAGGGGAGAAGGTGATCGCCTCTGCATCCCAGGTCATCTTGATGGAAGTGTAGACGCCGCGGAAGTCCACCGGGCAGTGGTGCAGCGTCCGCTCGGCGTCCCAGGGTACACAGACCTGGAGGCTGGCGTTGTCGCCAAACTGGAGCAGGCGGGTGTTCGCCTGAAGTGCGGTCGGCTCCAGGGCCGGGGCCAGGAGCGGGTCATCGGCAAAGGCGTGGCGCACCTGGGCGATGCGCAGTTCCTGGTTGGAGATAAAGGTCTTGGCGGCCAGGTGCTCGTCGCCCG
>DATLZJ010000639.1:0-4642 GCA_035574055.1 Caldilineaceae bacterium | reverse complement strand
CTCGGCCCAAATGATCTCCTATGAGCTGCCGCTGGGCGTCTTCCTGGTCAGCATCCTGATCCTGGCCGGAAGCTTCAGCCTGGTTGAGCTGGTAGAAGCCCCGCGGGCCTGGTGGGAGTGGCTCTGGCTCTGGATTATGTTCCCCTTCTTCTTCATCTGCATCCTGGCCGAGACCAACCGCAGCCCCTTTGACCTGCCAGAGACCGAGAACGAACTGGTCGCCGGTTTCCAAACCGAATACGGCGGCATCAAGTTCTCGCTCTTCTTCATGGCCGAATACATCAACATGATCACCACCAGCTCGATCATGGCGACGCTCTTCTTCGGGGGCTACCGCTTGCCCTTCGGCTTTCTCAGCGATGTGCTCTGGCTGGGGCCACTGGTGCTGGCGGTCAAGGTCATTCTCTTGCTCTTCCTTTTCATCTGGGTGCGCGCCAGCATTGCCCGGCCACGCTATGACCAGTTGATGCACTTTACCTGGAAGTTCCTGCTGCCCCTCTCGCTGGTCTACATGATCATTACGACGATTCTAACGGTTCTATTCAAGTGAACAAGCGTTACACGGTTTGGAGATAAGGGAAACGCCAAATGGCCTTGAATGACTTTATCCGAGGCGCCGTCGAGATCGGCAAGGCAATGGGGGTGACGCTGAAGTATCTCACCCAAAAGCCGGTGACGGTCGAATATCCGCGCGAGGCGGTGCCCCTCTACCCGCGCTTCCGCGGCAAGCATGAGCTGCGCCGCTACGAGAATGGCCTGGAGCGTTGCATTGGCTGTATGCTCTGCGAAGCGGCCTGTCCTACCGGCGCGATCTACGTGGAGGCGGCGGAAAACGACCCGGCGAATCCGGTCTCGCCCGGCGAACGCTATGCGAAGGTCTACGAGATCAACTTCCTGCGCTGCATCTTCTGCGGCGACTGCGAGGAAGCCTGTCCAACTGAGGCCATTGTGCTGGGCCACGAGTTTGCGCTGGCGGATTACAACCGCCGCGACCTGATCCTGACCAAGGAGCAGCTTCTCAACCCCGGCGAAGCCAACGTCGTCATCCGCCCGGAGTAAAGACCGCGGAGCAGAGAGAATGTCCTTTTCGATCCTCTTCTTCATCCTCATCGGCGCGATCAGTCTGGCGGCTGCGGTCGGCGTTGTCTCCAGCCGTGTGCCCGTCCACAGCGCGCTCTTTCTGCTGGCCCATTTTGTTACGCTGGCCGTGCTCTACATCACGCTAGATGCTCAGTTCTTGGCCGCGGCGCAGGTGATCATCTATGCCGGCGGCATCGTCATCTTGATCCTGTTCGTGATCATGCTGATCGGCAGCGAGCAGATCGAGACACGGGCCGGCCACCGGCTGTGGACGCCCTATGTGGGCATGTTGCTGGGGCTGATCTTGGTCGCCACCATGGTCTATGCCTTCACGGCCACGCCGCCGGGCGTCACGACGCCGACGGCTATCGAGGGCGGAAGACCGGAGCTATTGGGGGTCACGCTCTTTACCCGCTACATCCTGCCCTTTGAGCTGGCGGCCGTCCTACTGTTGGTGGCGCTGCTGGGCGCGCTCCTCTTGGCGCGCCGCCTGAAACAAACCGATCGCCAACCTTACTGATCGCGAACCGGATTCGCGAACCGGATTGTGAACCTGATTGAGGAGAACGCCGTGGTTCCAACCAGCTTCTACCTGATCTTGAGCGGCCTGATCTTCACCATCGGCGCGGTGGGGGTGCTCTCCCGGCGCAGCGCGTTGATCATCCTGATGTGCGTCGAGATGATGCTCAACAGCGTCAACCTCACCCTGGTCGCGCTCAGCCGCCAGTGGGACAACCTCAACGGCCAGGTCTTTGTCTTTATGATCATGGCTGTCGCCGCCGCCGAGGTCGCGGTTGGGCTGGCTATCGTCATCGCCCACACCCGCCACAACCAAACCACCAACATTGACGAAGTCAAGCTGCTCAAATGGTGACGCGGCAACGCGCTAAAGCGGCTTGACCGACAAAACGACTTACCTGGTAAAACGGCTCCAGCGGCCGTGCTTCAAAGGAAATCGCTATGATTGAGTTGGCCTGGTTACTATTGGCCCTCCCCGCAGCCGGTGCGCTGATCACCCTGTTCTTTGGTCGCTCCCTGGGCAACCGCGCGGTCGGTTGGATCGCCTCGGGCGTGGTGGCCGCCGCCTTCCTGGTGGGGGTCGGGGTGCTGGCTGCGCTGATGGGGCTGGCGGCTGAACAGCGCGCCGTCACCGTCCATTTGTGGAACTGGATCACCATCGGCGAGTTTCAGATACCCGCCGCGCTGCTGATTGATCCCTTGAGCGTGACAATGACCCTGATCGTCACCGGCGTCGGCGCGCTCATCCACTTCTACTCCATCTCCTACATGGAGCATGATGAGCGTTTTCAGCGCTTCTTCTTTTATCTGAACTTCTTTATCTTCGCCATGCTCATCCTGGTGTTGAGCAACAACTTCCTAGGCATGTTCGTTGGCTGGGAAGGGGTGGGCCTGGCCTCGTTCCTGCTGATCGGCTTCTGGTTCGACCGCCGCGATGACTCCTACGGCTACTATGCCGACGCTGGCAAAAAGGCGTTCCTGGTCAACCGGGTCGGCGACTTCGGCATGATCGTCGCCATGCTTGCCATCTGGTCGGCGCTGGGCAGCCTCACCTTTGTCGAGGTCTTTGAGCAGGCCGAGCATGGCGCGCTGACCGTGGGCCTGGCAAACTTTATCTGCCTGATGCTCCTGCTGGCCGCGACCGGCAAGAGCGCGCAGATCCCCCTCTATGTCTGGCTGCCCGACGCCATGGCCGGCCCAACGCCCGTCTCGGCGCTGATCCACGCCGCGACCATGGTCACCGCGGGCATCTATATGATCGCTCGCACCAACGTTCTCTGGCACATTGCCGAGCAGGCCGCGATGGTCGCGGCCTGGGCCGGCGCACTGACGGCCCTCTTCGCCGCCACCATCGCGCTGGTACAGGTAGACCTGAAGAAAATCCTGGCCTACTCCACCATCTCCCAGCTCGGCTATATGATGTTGGGCGTCGGCGTCGGCGCCTATGGCGCGGCCATCTTCCACCTGACCACCCACGCCTTTTTCAAGGCGCTTCTCTTCCTGGCCGCGGGCAGCGTCATGCACGCGCTCAACGGCGAGCTGGACATTCGCAAGATGGGCGGGCTGCGCCATAAGATGCCCACCACCTTTTGGACCTTCTTGATCGGCGCGGCAGCGCTGGCGGGCATTCCCTTTATCACCGCCGGTTACTGGTCCAAAGATGCTATTCTCTTGGGCGCGCTGGCCGGCAATCACTGGATTCTCTATGTCGTCGGGCTGGCGACGGCGCTGTTGACGGCTATCTACAGCTTCCGTGCGCTCTTTGTCCCCTTCTTCGGCGAGCCGCGCGACCGCCATCTCTACGACCACGCCCACGAAAGCCCGCCGCTCATGACGACGCCGCTCTGGGTACTGGCTGTGCTCTCCATCGTCGGCGGCTTTATCAACCTGCCCTTGATCCTAACCCTGGAGCACTGGCTGGAGCCGGCGCTGGGCATCCATGAGGAGCCGTCGCTGACGCTGGAGTTGCTGGCCTTGACCTTGAGCGCCGTTGTCGCCGTCTTCGGCGTGCTCCTGGCGCGGGCGCTCTACCTGACGCGGGAGCCGTGGGCCGGCCGCGCCGCGGAAAGCGTGCGGGGGCTGGAGCCGGCGGCGCAGCAGAAGTGGTATGTGGATGACTTCTATTGGAACTATATTGTCCTGCCGCTACGCAAGCTCGCCCAATGGTCCGCCCAGGTTTTTGACCAGCGCGTCATTGACGGCCTCATCAACGGCGTCGCCGACGCCAGCATCCGCATCGGGGAGCGGGTGCGCCGTCTGGAGACGGGCGCCATTCCCACCTATGCCCTAAGCATTCTCATCGGCGTCGCGGCGCTGGTCGCTTTCTTTGTCTTTAGCGCCTAGTCCAGGATAGAGCACCATGTCCTTTTCGATTCCCTACCTGTTGTCCATCATCACCTTTCTGCCCCTGGTCGGCGCCGCGGCTGTGGCGCTGATCCGGGACGAGGGCGCCCAAAAGACGGCGGCGCTGGCGACCACCCTGGTCACCTTTGCGCTGAGTCTGCTGCTCTGGCTTCAGTGGGACAGCGCTGAAGCCGGAATGCAGTTCCTGGAAGATGCCGCCTGGTTCCCCGAGTTCGGGATGCGCTACATCATGGGTGTGGATGGGATCAGCCTCTTTCTGGTGCTGCTGACCACCTTCCTCATGCCCATTGCCATCTACTTCAGCAACCTCTATGTCCATGAGCAAGTCGGCTTGTACATGGCGCTGATGCTCATCCTAGAGACGGCAATGGTCGGCGTCTTTTTGGCGCTGGACCTGGTGCTCTTCTTCGTCTTCTTCGAGTTCAGCCTGATCCCCATGTACCTGCTCATCGGTCGCTGGGGAGGGGCCAACCGGGTCTACGCGGCGCTCAAGTTCTTCCTCTACACCTTTGCCGGCTCGGCGCTCATGTTGGTCGCAATCTTGGCCGTCTTCTTCGCCACCGGCACCTTGAATGTGCTGGAGCTGCAAGGGGCGGAGCTGAGCCGGACGCTCCAGACCTGGGGCTTTATCGCCTTTGCCCTGGCCTTTGCCATCAAAGTGCCGCTCTTCCCCTTTCAC
>DATLZJ010000638.1:0-3388 GCA_035574055.1 Caldilineaceae bacterium | reverse complement strand
GCCACAAGCAGCCAAGGCCAGCGCGCCCACGGCTACAGAGCCGGCTCCTGCCATAAACTTGCGGCGGTTGAGATACACGTGTTCAGGCGTGATTTCAGACGGTGAGATTTTGACCATGGCCTCTGCTTCCTTTCATCCTTCTACCGGAGATACCGGCCCGTTGCCATGAGTGCATGGAGCAGCCACAGACGATCAGGCGAAGATTACAACTGAACCGATGACAATGGGAACAATTACAGCATAGAATATGCCCGATCGGTAAAGTTTGCCTTAAAATGAGATTACAAGTTGATTACGCGTTCAACTGGTAGATCACATCCATTCTCCTGCCGTCCCGCCGGCCACGCGACTGCCCCACAGCGATACACCTGGTATGAACCTGGCGCCCCTGCATCCTCGAGTTGTCCATTTTCCCATTGCCCTGCTGCTTTTGGGCAGCGCGGCCGCGCTTCTCTATCTCTTTGGCCCGCGCGCCTTCAGGTTCATTGCCCCGGCGGAGTTGCGGACGCTGGCCTGGTGGCCCCTGCGACTGGGATGGCTGGGCGTGGCGCTGGCCGTGCTGACCGGGCTGTTCGACCAGGGCCGGCTGCCGCCGCAAGCGCCTTACAGCGCCACGCTCAACTGGCACATCGGCTCCGGGCTGGCGCTGTTGGTGGTCTACGGCATCCTGCTCTATCGCCAGTGGCTTTGGAAGAAACAACGCCGCCCACCGGACGGCGTTGAAGACCTATTGGATTCGCCGGCGGCGCGCCCCTGGGTAGCGCTGCTGCTGGCTGTGGGGATTGCCCTGGTGGTGTTGAGCGGCTGGCTGGGCGGCGCGCTGGTATACACCTGGGGCGTCAATGTAGACGCGCTTCCCCGCTAGCTTTCGCCCCGTTCGGCGCCGGTCTCGCTAGTTGCCGGCCAGCATTACCTCAGCCATATTGCGGACAAGTTGCTTATCGTAATCATTGGGCAGCCAAGTCAACGACATGCCCAGCACCATGAGGCGCGCGCCGGTGGATTCCGCCTCGCCCTCATCGGTCGCCAGGAAGAGCAACGGCGCGCCGGCATTGCCGCTGTCCGGCCCGCGGCGCAGGGCGACGCGGGGACCTTCCTCGTCGCTGCCGGTTTCCAGCGGCGTCACCGGCGGCAAGCCACTGGGCAGCTCGATGGTCTCCGAGGGCAATCCCTCGACCAGCGCGGGCAGGTCGTCGTCAATCTGGACATCGGCGATGACCGAGGGGTCGTCGGCGCCCATGCCGAAAAAGGGACGCCGGCTGCTGATGGTCAGATTGCCGCCGGTATTGATATAGCCGAGCATCGCATCCAGCGCGTTCAGCCCCGGCCCGCCATTCTCATACCCGCCGCTGCTCCAGATCACCCATCGGTAGGCGCCCAGCTCCGCCGCCGTGGGAATCCCCTGGCCGGAGGTCGTCCAGAGGACCGGCTGATAGCCCAGTTGGGTCAACACCTGAAGATAGATGTCGGCTTCAACCGTATCGGTAGGCCCCATCAGGTCGTTGTCGTCCACCAAGAGGATGGACGCGGTGGGGGCCTCGCCGCCTTCGGGCGTCGCGGGCGCGGGCACACTGGAGGGCGTACCGGCGCCAGTGGGGGTAGGGGCAGGCGTCTGGGTAGCCGGCGGCTCCACAGGCATCGTCTCGCCCGGCTCGAAGGAGCAGACTGCCAGGTCAGGGCCGGTAACGCAACCGCTGTAGTCGCGGCTCAGGAGTCTGTCCACACCGGCGCGGATGCCGGCGTTGTTGTGGCCGATCACCGCCACCAAGCGGTGGCCCTGGTCGAGTTGAAGCTGGGCGATCAGCACGGTCTCCCGCGCCAGCAGCCGCAGCCCATCCGCCTTCTCCAGATAGAGGACCGGCTGGGGCGTCGGTGTTGTCTCTGGTGTCGCCTCCGGTGAGGGCGTCGCCTCCAGCGAAGGGGTGGTTTCACCGGTGATCGTTTCTTCCCCCGTGAGCGCGCCCGTTGCGGTCAGGTTGCCCACGCCGGTGATCTCGACATCGGTCGTAAGCGCGGCGGTTGCCGCGGGCGGCTGCGGCGTTACCGGCGGCTCGGCAGACGGCCCACGGTCCGGCTCTGCGCCCGGTGTGGGAGTCGCCGTCACCTCCAGCAAACGAAAGCCCAGGTTGCCCAACAGGTTAGTCTGTTGGGCAATCAATGTAAAATCAGCCAGCGCGATCAAGTCCACTTCGGGAATGGCCGCGCCCTCCATGAGGGTCGCCGTGAGCAGCGTGCTGCCGGCCAGCTCCAGGTTACGGCCCGACAGTTCCAGGCTCCTTTGCAGCCGCGCCCCTTCCAGGAGAATTTCGGCATCCACCGCCTCGGCATTGCCGAAGACCAGCGCCACTTCCTTGCCCAAATAGGCAGGAAAATCGGTGACTGTATCGCTGCGCTGGGCCGCGGCCAGGAAGTCGGCCACAAACTCCACCAGGTGCTGGTTATCGTGGCGCTCGACAAAGGGCGCGGTCAGCACATCGAAATCGGTCATGGCAAGGACGCGCCAGGCGGTGCGAGAGCTGGTCAGCCCGCCGAGCGCGACGGTGACGAAATCGGTGATGCCTGAGCGGAGGCTGCTGAGGGTGGTGTGGGTGGTACGCACCTGGGGCGCGATCTCGCCGCTGATGCTGCGCGCGCCGTAGAAGACGATGGTGCGGTCAGCGAGGTGGGCCGCTTGGTCCAGGAAGGTCTGCTGAAAGATGTAGGTGTGGTTGCCGTCGTTGCGGGTGGTGTCGTAGAGATAATCGTCGTTGAAGACGATGCCAAACGGCTCGGCCAGGTTGTTGATGTCCTGGGCCAGATCGCCCAGCACGTCGGGGTCGCTGATGAGCAGCAGATGGCCGCCGTCGGCCACAAAACGCTCGACCAACCCGATCTCCGCGGGCGACCAGAGGAAGAAGGGGCTGGCGACGATCAGGGCGCTGGCATCCTCCAACAACCCTTCCAGTTCCTCCGACTGGTCGGGATAGTCCAGATAATTGGTGACCGAGAGGACATCCACATTGCCGAGCCAGAAGCGCAGGCCGACGCCGCGACGCGCCAACGCTGCGGCCAGCGGCTCGAACTGGTTGCGGTTGAGCCGGTTGCCATGGGCCAGATCAACGATGACCGGCCCGGCCCGCATCTCCTGGCGGACCTTGACCTCCTGGGGCGCAAGCGGCGCCGGAGTGACGGTGGGCACCGGCGTCGCCGCCAGGTTAGGACTGATGACCTGGGCGCTGTAGGGCCGCGCGTTCAGATGCCAGATCGCGGTGCGCACCAAAAGGGGCGTCACCAGCAAAAGCAGAGCCACGACCCCCAGGACAGCCCGCAGAATAATGGGACGCATTTAGGAACCCTCTCCTGTCGCCTCAGGCGTGGGCGTGGTCTGCTCTTGAGGCAGCAGCCCGCG
>DATLZJ010000637.1:0-9575 GCA_035574055.1 Caldilineaceae bacterium | reverse complement strand
TCTTTGGGATCAACCCCCTATGGTTCCGGCTGCTCTTTTTGATCCTGCTGCTTCCCGGCGGCCTGCCGGGGCTGGTGCCCTATATCGTGCTCTGGATCATCATCCCGCGCCGGTAGGGAGCTTCACACAGTTAGCGGCATCCTCACAGGGCGGCATTCTAGCGCAGGTGCAGTCTCCTTGCCACACCTGCGCTAGAGTAGCGCAATTATTCCCCTCCCTCCCTAGTCATTCCTCTCTAGTCATTCCATCCCCTGGTTTTTCACCCTTAATTTGCATTTTTCTCCTCAGATCAGCTAAAGTGAGAGGGCAGGAGCGTTGCTTTTCTTGCCTTTTTCGCCGTGAAAGGCCCTTTATGACTGCCGTCTTGACCCGGAGCCGTACCAGCCTGGCCCCCGCCGACATGCGTCCCGTCGTCGAAGAGAGCGCCGACCTGGCCCATGACCTCCAGCAGGCCATCCAGGGGGAAGTGCGTTTTGATGGCGTCACGCGGATGCTCTACAGCACCGATGCCAGCCTCTACCAGATTCAGCCGATAGGGGTCGTGCTTCCCAAGCACGAAGACGATGTGCAGGCCGCGGTGGAGATCGCGGTGCGGCGTAAGACGCCCATCCTGGCGCGCGGCAGCGGCAGCTCGCTGGCCGGCCAGGCCGTGGGCGCCGCCCTGGTGCTGGACTTCAGCAAGTACATGGGCAAGATTCTCGCGGTGGACCCGGAGCAGCGCCGCGTCACCGTCCAACCCGGTGTGGTGGTGACGCCCCTCAACGCTGCGCTGGCGAAGCATGGGCTGATGCTTGGCCCGGACCCGGCCAGCGCCGACCGCGCCACGGTGGGCGGCAGCGTCGGCAACAACTCCACCGGCAGCCATAGCATCCTCTACGGCATGATGGCCGACCATGTCCAGTCGGCCAAGGTGGTGCTGGCCGACGGCTCGCGCGCCGTCTTTGGGCCGGTGGACCCGGCTGATCTGCCGGCCAAGGCCCGCCAAGGCGGGTTGGAGGGGCAAATCTATGCGCGCACCCCCACCCTCATCCAGGAGGCGATGGAGGAGATTCTGGAGCGATGGCCCAAGCACTGGCGCCGCGCCTCCGGCTATAACCTGGACCGGCTGGCCGCCGCCCTGCTGCCCCCCGACCAGCGCAGCCGCCTCAGCTTTAACAGCCGCTTCCGTCCTCCGCTGGCCGACCCAACGCGCATTGACCACTTCAACCTGGCCCAATTGTTGACCGGCAGCGAAGGCACCCTGGGCGTGATGACCGAAGTGACGCTCAACCTGGTGCCCCGCCCGGCGCGCACGGCGCTGGCGATCCTCCATTTCGACGATGTTGTCGCCGCCTGCGCCGCTACCCCCGATATTCTGGAGACCGATCCCAGCGCAGTTGAGCTGATGGATAAACAGCTCATGGACCTGGCCCGCGCCCAGCCCGAATGGGCCAAGAAGCTCCATTTTGTGGTGGGCGACCCGGCCGCGGTGCTGCTCACCGAGTATTACGGCGACAGCGAGCGCGAGCTGGAGGGCAAGCTGGCCCGGCTGGAACAACACCTGGCCCAGCGCGGCTACCGCGGCGCGCTGGTGCGCATGCTGGACAAGAGCGGCATGGCCGATGTCTGGTCGGTGCGCAAGGCAGGGCTGAATCTGCTCATGAGCCGGCGCAGCGACTATAAGCCGGTGCCGGGCATTGAGGATGTGAGTGTGCCGCCGGAGCGGCTGGCCGACTACTTGGGCCGGATTCTCGACTTCTGCCGTGACCAGGGCGACATCCCCGGCGTGGCTGTCTATGCCCATGCCTCGGCGGGCTGTCTCCATGTGCGCCCGCTGCTCAACGTCAAGACGGCGCGCGGCGTCGAGCTGCTCCAGCACCTGGGCGACTATGCCTGCGACCTGGCGGTTGAGTTCGGCGGCGCCATGAGCGGCGAGCATGGCGACGGGCTGGCGCGCAGCGCCTTCAACGCCAGGCTCTTCGGCCCCACCCTCTACGCCACGCTCCAGGCAGTCAAGCAGACCTTTGACCCACAAAACCTGCTCAACCCGGGCAAGATCGTAGACGCGCCGCCCCCCACCGAAAATCTGCGTTTTGGCCCCACCTACCAGACTATTGAGCTACAGACGGTCTTTGATTGGGGGCCGGACGGCGGCTATGCGCCCGCCATCGAGATGTGCAACGGCGCGGGCGTCTGCCGCAAGCTGGGCGCAGGCACCATGTGCCCCAGCTACATGGCGACCCGCGACGAGCATGACACCACCCGCGGCCGCGCCAATGCCCTGCGCAATGCCCTGGCCGGGCGCATCCCGCCGGAGGAGCTATTCGCCGAATCCACCTATGGCGTGCTGGACCTCTGCCTGGGCTGCAAGGCGTGTAAGAGTGAGTGTCCCTCCTCAGTGGACATGGCGAAGATCAAGGCCGAGTACCTGGTCCACTACTACCGCAGGAATGGGTTGCCCCTCTTCAACCGGCTGATGGGCCTGCTGCCCACGCTCAATGAATTGCTCTACCGGTTGGCCCCGCCGCTGGCGCCGCTGGTCAACTGGAGCCTCAAGACGCCGCCGGCCAAGGCGATCCTGGCGCGCATCGGCGTCCATCCGGCGCGTACCCTGCCCCAGTATGCGCCGGAGACCTTTGCCGCCTGGTTCCACCGCCGCGCGGCAGGCCGCGCCGCCGCGCCGACCGGCGTGCCTGCGCCCAACGGGCCGGTGGTGCTCTTCCATGACACCTGGGTGAACTACAACGAGACCGGCATCGGCCAGGCGCTGGTGCGCTTGCTGGAGGCTGCCGGCTACGAGGTTTTCCTGGCCGAAGGGCGCAAGTGCTGTGGCCGCCCGCTCATCACCGGCGGCCAGGCCGACAAGGCGCGACCGTGGGTAGACCACAATGTGGCGCTGCTGGCGCCCTATGCCGCCCGCGGCATCCCTATCGTCGGCGTCGAGCCAAGCTGCATTCTGACCTTGCGCGACGAATACCTGACGCTGGCCTCGGACGCCAAGCGGGCCGCGCTCCTGGCCGCCAATGCCTGGACGCTAGACGAGTTTGTGGCGCGCGAGGCGGCGGCAGGGCGCTTTGCTCCCCGCTGGAAGGAGCAGCCGGGCAAGGCGCTGCTCCACGGCCACTGCCATCACAAGGCGCTGGTCGGCAACGAGAGCAGCGTGGCCGCGCTGCGCGCCGCAGGCTATGCGGTGGAGGTCATCAACAGCGGCTGCTGCGGCATGGCCGGCGACTTCGGCTATGAGATCGGCCACTACGAGGTCAGCCGCAAGGTGGGAGAGGACCGCCTCTTCCCCGCGGTGAACGCTGCCGGCGAGGCCACAGTGATCGTCGCCAGCGGCACAAGCTGCCGCCACCAGATCGAGCACTTCACCGGCCGCCAGCCGGTCCACCTGGCCCAGGCGCTGGCAGCGGCGCTGGCCCAATAAGTGATCAGTAAGACGCCTTGAACAATAGCGACTTGCACGGCAGCGCGCCGGACGACTCGCCCCTGGCGCTGCTGATCATTGATATGATCAACGATCTCGAATACGAGGGTGGCGAGCAGCTCCTGGGCCATGCCTTGCCGGTAGCCCGGCGCATTGCCGCGCTCAAGGCGCGCGCCCAGGCCGCCGGTGTGCCGGTCATCTATGCCAACGATAACTTTGGCCGCTGGCGTTCGGACTTCCGCGAGGTGGTCAACCACTGCCTGCACGATGGCGTGCGCGGCCGGCCCCTGGCCGAGCTGCTTGTGCCCCATCCGGATGACTATTTCGTGCTCAAGCCCAAGCATTCGGCCTTCTTTGGCACGACCCTGGACACGTTGCTCAAGTATCTGGGCGCTCGCGCCCTGATCTTGACCGGCGTGGCGGGCGACAACTGCGTGCTCTTTACTGCCAACGACGCCTACATGCGCGACCTCGCTCTCTACATCCCCGCCGACTGTGTGGCCTCCATCTCGGCGGAGGAGAATGCGCGTGCGTTGGCCTATATGCAGCGGGTCGCCAAGGCCGACATCCGGCCTTCGAGTGAGCTGGACCTGGTGAAGCTTCGCCGGGCCAACTGTTCCTGAGCCGCGCGCCGGTCTCCGGCGCCAACCATCATCAGCCAACCGCCGGTTTTCATCCACATGGACCCACGGCGCCATCTGGGCGAATCGCATAACCTAAGCGACCAGATGGTCTTCCGGCTCTCGGTCTTGGGCGCGATCCTGCTATGTGCGCTCATCGCCGGGCTGCTGGGCGATTCTCTGATCGGCGTCTACCAGATCGAGGTCGGCGCGCCCATTCCGCGTGGCTGGCGCTGGCTGCTGGGGACTGCGGAGCAGACCTTCGCCAGCCAGACGGTGGCGCTGCTCTTGGGCGCGCTGCTCTTGGGCTTTGGGCTGGGGGGGTGTTGGTTCCTGCTGCTGGTGGGCATCCGCTGGCTGCGAAGCCAGATGTGGTAGTGCGGCCGATAGGCGTTGGGCAAAATAAACATGTGATTGACACAGCCGCAAGGCTGTGTTACTTTATACCCAAGCTTGCAAACAAACGAGTTCGTTCGTTTATCTCAGGTCCGCTTAAACGTCTCTAACGATGCCGCCGACGATGGAAGATGTGGCGCGACAGGCCGGCGTCTCTAAAAGCACGGTCTCGCTTGTGCTCAACGATAAGCCGGGCGTTTCCCCGGAGCTAAAACAGGCCGTTCGCCGCGCGGCAGAGGAGCTAGGCTACCGGCTCTCTCGCGCGCGGTCGGCGCAGTGGGAAAACGAGCCGCGGACCCTTGCCGTCGTCCATGCTCAACCGGAACCGAACAGCCCTCATGAGGTTGAACCGACCGGACTCTACCTCAACTATCTCAATGGGGTCCAAGCCTTTGCTCGCAAGGCTGGTCTCAACCTGACCCTGATTGCCGACTATCGCGAGGGCGACCCGCAGCAGCTCGCCTTTCATCTTCTCCAGGAGGCGTCTTTCGATGGATTTATCCTGATGGGGTGGAGCGCTCGCCAGGAGAATCCGTTGGTCCACCAGCTGATCGAGCGCCAGACGCCCGCCGTCGCCCTGAGCCGCTTTTGGCCCGATCTCCCCATCAGCACCGTTGGGCCGAATTATCACCAACAGGTTTCCCTGGCCGTGAACCACCTGCTTCACCTAGGGCATCGCCAGATCGCCTTTGTGGCCCGCGACGATGACCAGCGCCTGGAATGGTATCGTTGGCGTCTCAGGAGCTACCAAGAACTGATAGCCGCCGCCAACGGTGCGGCGGATGAGGCGCTGATTGCTCTCGGCGTGACCACTGCCGAGGCAGTCCGCGGCTTGCTTGCGCGGCGCTCCGATGTCACCGCTATCTTCGCCGGCCATGACGGCATTGCCCTGGAAGTCCTGGCGGCCCTCCAGGCGCTGGGCCTGCGCGTTCCCCAAGACATCTCGGTCGTCGGCCAGGATGGCGACCACCACCAACCGGAGCCGACGCTGACCACCGTCGGCTTTTCGCACTTCGATGTCGGCTATCTAGCTGCCGAGCTGGTGCAGCAGCAGATTGAAAAAGAGGCCAGCTTTTACGGTCATCTGTGGGTGCAGAGCTATTTGGTGGAGCGCGGCTCATGCGCTGCGCCCCGGCAGGAACCGCTGCCGCTGGAGCGCCTGCCGCTTCGGTAACGGTATCTGGAAGAGCGTTTAAATCCACGACGCATCAACCCGCGCGGGGTTTGCAAGCCCTGGGCGATTAGCTACCGTTTGCTGAAGTTGACCGGCCGAAATTCGGTTCGTCTGACGTATCGGCGCTCTTCCCCCGCCGGATACGTCTGTGTTCACAATGTGTCTGCTTGTTCGGAGGACCCAAAAAGGAGAACAGCCTATGTTGAGTCGGCGCAGATTCATGACGTTGGCGGCTGGCTATGTGACTGCTTCGGCCTTTGCATCGGCCTGTGTAGCGCCGGTGGCAGCGCCAAGCCCAGAGACCGGCGCTGAGGCCGCTCCTGCCACAGAGGAAGTGACGCTTGTCTACTGGGCGCTCCAGGGCGAGAACGGCGATAACAACCTGGTGCGGGGCGTCATTGATCCCTTTCACGAACAACACCCGGACATCAACATTGACTTTCAGGAGGTGCCTTGGGACGGGTACTACGAAAAGTACCAAACGCTTTCTGCCGCCGGCCAGGCGCCTGATATTGCCTTTGTCAGCGCCGCCTGGATTCAGGATTTCGCCCGCCTGGGCATCGCCCTCAACCTCGACCCCTTTGTCGAGAAGACTGGCGTCTTTGGCCCTGAAGATGCAGACAAGTATTTCCTCAACACGCTAGATGGGCTACGCTACCCGCGGGGCGGCTCCTTGTACGCCATCCCCTATGAGTGGGTGACGATTGTCTTTTACTACAACAAGGATATCTTCGACGCTGCCGGCGAGGCTTACCCGACCAATGATTGGACCTATGACCAAATTGTCGAGGTTGGCGACCGGTTGACCCGGCGCTCCGGCGACCAGGTGGAGCAGTTCGGGTTTATCTCCCATTGGGACTATTCCATCCTCGACTCTTCGCTCCACGCCAATGGCGGCGACATTCTGAACGAGGACTACTCGGAGGCCCTGTTGGACTCGCCCCAAAATGTGGAAACGGTCCAATGGTGGGTGGACCTGATCCACGAGCATCAAATTGCGCCGCTGCCGGCTGAGTTTGCCGAGGGTGGCCCGACCAGCTTCTTCTCCTCGGGCCGCGTTGCCATGGCGATCCTGGGCGTGTGGGGCATCCAGGAATTTCGCGAGCAGGCCAGCTTCAACTGGGACATTGCCATGTTGCCCAAGGGCAAAGAGTTGCAAACGGCGGTGCAATGGCCCAACCAATATGCCATCAACGCCAAGACGGCTCACCCTGACGAAGCCTTCACCTTTGCAATGTTTGCCATTCGCCCTGACCGCCCGGCAGACACCGTCGGGATCGGTAAGGTGCCGGTCGTGAAGTCCATGGCCTATTCGGATGTGTGGCTGGAGCAGGATAAACCCCCGGCGAATAAGGGGGTCATTCTGGAGATGGGTGAGCTGGTGGTGCCGCTGCAAATGGGCTTCCGCTGGACGGAATGGCGCAACGCCATGGACCAAGAGCTCCAGTTGAGCTATCTTGGCGAGCGGCCTGTCGCTGATTCGGTAGCCGCCGCCGATGAGGCGATCCAGGCGATTCTCGACCGGCCCTAACGGAACAGCATATCGCGACCATACGCAACGACCATGGTTAGCTCCAGTCAGCGCCGTCCTCTACGGCTGCCAGGGCGCCGCTCCAGACGGTTCCGCGAGGCGGCGTTAGCCTACCTCTTTCTCCTGCCCACCCTGGCCGGGCTGCTCTTCTTCAGTCTGGGGCCGGTGGTAGCAGGGTTTGTTGTGAGCTTCACCAACTGGAACATCCTGCTCCCACCTCAATGGGTCGGGTTGGACAATTACCGCGCCCTGGCAACGCTGGCGCTGCCGCGCAAGGTCTTTTGGAACACGCTCTATTACACATTGCTCAATGTGCCGCTGAACATGGTCGTTGCGCTTGCTGCCGCGCTGCTGCTCAACCAGCGCCTGCGCTGGGTCTCGTTCTATCGCGCCATCTACTTTCTGCCGGTTGTCTCGTCCACCGTAGCGGCGTCGTTGATCTGGACATGGCTCTACAGCCCCAACTTTGGACCGATCAACTATTTCCTTGGGCTGATAGGCATCCAGGGGCCGGCATGGCTCGGCAGCACCACCTGGGCTATGCCGGCGGTGATTCTCATGAGCGTCTGGAAGGGTTTTGGCACCAATATGCTCATCTTCCTGGCCGGTCTTCAGGGCATCCCTCAGGAGCTACAAGAGGCGGCGATGATTGACGGCGCCAACCGCTGGCAACGCTTCTGGCGTGTGACCTGGCCGCTTCTGACGCCGACTACCTTCTTTGTGTTGGTCGTCTCCTGTATTGCGTCGTTTCAGGTCTTTGAGCAAGTGTATGTCATGACCGAGGGCGGTCCTGCCTACGCTACCACGGTGCTGGGGCTGTTCATCTATCTCAACGCCTTTCGCTATAACAACATGGGGTATGCCGCGGCCGTCGCCTATGTACTCTTCGCCCTCATCCTGGCCGTTACCCTGGCGCAATTCAAGTTTCAAGGACGATGGACGTACTACGAACAGTGAGACAGGAGCCGGCTGGCAGGCCGCCGTTCCCCGCCACGCTGGGCTGGCGCAATGGGATGCGCCTAGCGCGGGGGCTGCTGATCCATCTGAGCATCTGGCTGGGCGCAGTGATCATGGTGCTGCCTTTTCTGTGGATGCTCTCGACATCGCTCAAGAGCCAGGGCGAGGCGATGGCCTACCCGCCGCAATGGCTCCCGGACCCAATCCTGTGGTCCAACTATGTAGATGTCGTCCGCAGCTTCCCATTTGCGCTCTTCGCCTTGAATAGCTTTAAGATCGCGCTCCTGGGCACCCTGGGACAGCTTATCTCGACCTCCTTGGCGGCCTATGCCTTTGCACGGATGCGCTTTCCGGGGCGCGAGCTGCTCTTTATGGCCTTGCTCTCGACCTTGATGATCCCCAGCCATGTGACCATGATCCCCACCTTTATCCTCTTCAACGCGTTAGGGTGGGTCAACAGCCACTATCCGCTGATCGTCCCGGCTTGGTTGGGTGGCGCCTTCGGCACCTTTCTGATCCGGCAGTTCTTCTGGACCATTCCACCGGACTACAGCGACGCCGCAGCCATTGACGGCGCCGGCCACTTCCAAATCTTGCTGCGCATCTACCTGCCGCTTGCCAAGCCGGTCTTGGCGACGTTGGCGCTCTTTACCTTTATGGGCCACTGGAACGAGTTCCTCCTGCCGGTGATCTACTTGACCGATCAGGAGAAGATGACCCTCACGGTGGGACTCTCGACCTTCCGGTTGCAGTACAGTACGCTCTACCATTACCTGATGGCCGGCACGCTGTTGAGCATTATTCCTATCTTCGTTCTTTTTGTGCTATTGCAGAAATACTTTGTGCGCGGCATTGTCATGACGGGCCTCAAGGGGTGAACGCAGCGAGCGGCTTTGTCCGGCTACACCGGCGGCCATTGCCATGAGCGCCATAACCGATTTGTAGGTGCGGTGTCCCTACCGCACGTATCGGTATAGCACCTTTCATCCCGATTCGGGTGCATAGTGACTGCAAATAGTGATTGTAAATAGTAATAGTCCGCAGTTTGAGGAGAACAAGAGAAGGACGATGCGATGAGCGGAGGACGGAAAGTGAGCGCCGCAGGGGAACTACGCAACAGTCTTGTAAAACCCTATACCGGTATTGAGGATGTCCAGCGAACGGGGCTATCGGTGGAGAGTTGCGCCGAGCGAGTCAGCCGCTTTGGGTTTATCGCCAAGCGGTTGATGCTCGTGCAAGCAGGCAAGATGTCCTCCACCGCCAATTGGGAATTCAAGGCGGCGCTGGGCCGCCAACTTTGGGAATCTGCGATCCACTGGGGAATCTGGCGCGAGCGGATCAACGAGCTGCGGGGCCATGAGCATCTGATCGATCGCCACGCAGACGGCGCCCTGGATGACTTCTTCCAGGAGCTGTTGCACAGCGAGTCCGATATCGAGTTGGCCGCCGGTCTCTACGGCGTCACGCTGCCGGCCTATCGCGCTGCGCTTG
>DATLZJ010000636.1:0-6200 GCA_035574055.1 Caldilineaceae bacterium | reverse complement strand
AATTCGCCTGCTCCCACAGGAACAGGGGCAATAGCCGCCAGTATAGCATATCTGAAGGGATTCACCATTTGTCCGGCTCATGCGTTACAATGTTATTGCCAATGTTTGTTATTGCCAATGTTTGGTGAGTGGACGCCTCGGGACAGGTAGGAGATCGCAGAGATTCAACGGGGAGAACGGATCACGTTATCATGAGCAGACTCTTGACGATAGTGCGTACCTGGTTTGAGCGCGCCTGGCCGGTCCTGGCCATCGCCGCCGCCATCATCGCGCTGGACCAGTGGACCAAGGAATGGGTGCGCATGACCATCCCAAAGTACACCTACACGGTGCCCATTCCACAGCTCGGCGAATATTTCGTCTTTGAGCATGTTGACAATTACGGCGCGGCCTTCGGCATCCTTCAGAACCAGGGCACGCTCTTTATCCTCATCGCCGCCGTCGTCGCCGTGGCGATCCTGGTCTATGTTTGGAGCTTGCCGCCTCAAAATAGATTCGTGCGCGTGCTGCTCGGCCTCCAGCTCGGTGGCGCGCTGGGCAACGTGATCGACCGCCTGAACCAGGGTTATGTGACCGACTTTGTCAAGATGGGCATCCCCGGCGTCTACTACTGGCCCAATTACAACATTGCCGATGCTGCCATCGTCTGTGGCGTGATCGGGCTAGGCGTCTATATCTTGGTCGAGGATTTGCGCAGCCAACGGGCCGCAAAGAGGCAGGCGGCAGACACACCGTCGGGTGATTCGGTGACCGTATCGCCCCAAGATGCCCCTTAACGCCAGGGGAACCTTTCACACAGAACCATTTCGCACAGGACCATGGCTCAATCGCTCGCCGCCGCCTCACAGACTCTGTATGCCGGCGCAGAGGACGCCGGCGAGCGGCTGGACCGCTGGCTGGCCGCCCACTTTCCCGACCACAGCCGCAGCGAGATTCAGCGATGGATCAAAGAGGGTGATGTGCGCGTCAACGGCGCGCCCGCTCGCTCCAGCCACCGGCTCGCTGCCGGAGAGATGGTCGAGTTGGCCTTGCCGGAACGCTCTGTTGATACCGGCCCTGAAGCCGAGGCGATCCCGCTGGCGATCCTCTATGAAGATGACGATTTGCTGGTGGTGGATAAACCTGCCGGCATGGTGGTGCATCCCGCGCCGGGACACGAGACAGGCACCCTCGTCAATGCCATCTTGCATCATTGCCCCAACTTACCCGGCGTCGGCGGCGAACGCCGGCCCGGCATCGTCCACCGGCTGGACAAAGACACATCCGGCGTCATGGTCGTGGCAAAGCACGACCGGGCGCTCCGCTTTCTCCAGGCGCAATTCAAGGAACGCGCTGTTCATAAGGAGTACATCGCCCTGGTGGAGGGAAAGCTGACCCCGCAGAGTGGCCGGATCGTAGCGCCCATCGGACGCCATCCGGTAGACCGCAAGCGCCAGGCCGTCTTGGCCGAGGTAGACAAGGCGCGCACCGCTGAAACAGAATATACAGTAGAGGGCGTGTACAGCGCGCCGGTTTCAAACGATCAGGGGCTTGCGCTCTTTTCCCTGGTACGCGCCCACCCGATCACCGGTCGCACTCACCAAATTCGCGTGCATCTGGCCTGGCGCGGCCATCCGATTGTAGGCGATCCTATCTATGGGCTGCGCCGCGCCCGCTTGCGGATACCGCGCCTCTTTCTCCATGCAGCGCGTCTCTGCCTGCGTCTGCCCGGCGGCGAGCGCCGTGAGTTCATCGCCCCTTTACCGCCCGACCTGCAGGCTGTACTGGATGCCCTAGAGGAGGCGAACAAGGGAAGCTAATTCAGAAGCCAGAAAATAGGTGGGAGAAAATAGAAGCTAGGCCAGAAGCGCAGACTATTTTCGACCTCCTATTTCCTATCTCCTTTATTGGCCCCTCCTACGCCGGTTTAGCGGCGCGTGGCGTCGGCGTTGGGGCCTGGACTGTGTTCTTCTGGCTGCCGGGCGTTTTCAGGGGCAGCGGGCGCTCACGGGTGGCGCGGCGGTCAGGTTGACGTCTGGCAATCACTTGGGTTGCCGCTGGCGTGGCGGCGATCTCGGGGGCCGGTAGGAATGTAGGGCCGCTCAGGGTCAAGGCAAGCGCTAGCGTGCAGCCGGCTAATCCCAATCGGCGGTAGACAGTGTTTCGGCGAAGCATTGGTGAGTTCTCCCGCTCTGGCTTCCTGTTGACTGCTGACTGGAGACTGGTGACTGCTGGCGCTCAGAAGCCAGAAAATAGGTGGGAGAAAATAGAAGCTAGGCCAGAAGCGCAGACTATTTTCGACCTCCTATTTCCTATCTCCTCTTCTGAACGTCAACGGTCAATCGCCAACAGCCGCTGGTTCTCGCTGCTCCTACCATACTGCTCCTCCACCGTCCACACTAGCGACAAATGTCGGAGATGGAATAGAACGAAAGGCGAACTCCCCATGTCAATCACCAAACAGGCGGCTCTCGAATACCATGCCAGCGGCCGGCCCGGCAAGCTCAAAGTCGTGGCGACCAAGCCGATGGACACCCAGTACGATCTCTCCCTGGCCTACTCGCCCGGCGTCGCCCATCCCGTGCTCGAGATTGCCCAACAACCCGACCTCGCCTATGACTATACAGCCAAGGGAAACCTGGTCGCAGTCATCAGCAACGGCTCTGCCATCCTGGGGCTGGGCAACCGCGGCGCCCAAGCCTCAAAGCCCGTCATGGAGGGCAAAGCTGTGCTCTTCAAGCGCTTTGCCGATGTGGATGTCTTCGATATCGAGGTCAACACTGCCGACCCCGAAGAGATGGTCCGCTTCATTGAACTGATCTCCCCCACCTTCGGCGGCATCAACCTGGAGGACATCAAGGCGCCCGAATGCTTTTATATTGAACAAGAGGCGCAACGCCGCTGTGATATCCCCGTCTTCCACGATGACCAGCACGGCACGGCCATCATCTCCGGCGCCGGCCTGCTCAACGCATTGGAGTTGGTTCAAAAGTCCATTGACGACATCCGCATCGTCATCAACGGCGCCGGCGCTGCCGGCATTGCCGTCGCCGATCTCTACGTCGCCCTTGGCGCGCGGCCGGAGCATATCATTATGGCCGACAGCACCGGCGTCATCTATAAGGGCCGCGAAAAGGGCATGAATGAGTACAAGGCCCGCTATGCCGCAGAGACCTCCGCCCGCACCTTGAGCGAGGCGCTGGTGGACGCTGATGTCTTTATCGGACTCTCCGCCGCCAATATCCTCAGCCAGAAAATGGTGCGCAGCATGGCCCGCGACCCCATCATCTTCGCCATGGCGAACCCCGACCCCGAAATCACCTATGAGGAGGTACAGGCCGCGCGCCATGATGTGATCTTCGGCACCGGGCGCAGCGACTATCCCAACCAGGTCAACAACGTGCTAGGCTTCCCCTTCATCTTCCGCGGCGCGCTCGACGTGCGCGCCCGCGCCATCAACATGGAGATGAAGCTCGCCGCGACCCGCGCCCTAGCCGATCTTGCCAAAGAGGATGTGCCCGATAGCGTGATGCGCGCCTATGGGCTGGCCTCCCTGCGCTTCGGTCGGGATTACATCATCCCCAAACCCCTCGACCCACGGGTGCTGATGCGCCTCGCGCCCGCCGTGGCGCGCGCCGCCATGGAGAGCGGTGTGGCCCGCCGGCAGATCGACCTGGATGCCTACATGGACCAGCTCGCCGGCCGCATGGGGCACAGCACATTGGTCATGCGCAAGATGGAGCGCAAAGCCCAGCAGCAGCCCAAGCGACTGGTCTTTGGCGAGGGCGAGCATCCCAAGATCATCCGCGCCGCCTATGCCGTCGAGACTCAGGGGATCGCGACGCCCATCCTGCTCGGCCGCGCGGCGGCGATCGCCGCACACTGCCGTGACCTGGGACTGGATTACAGGCCGGAAGTGATTGACCCCAACACCTCTGCCAACGCCGAAGCCTATGCCCGGCTCCTCTACGAGCGCCGCCAGCGCAAAGGCGTTACCCTCGCCTCTGCCCACGACCTGATCCGCCAACCCAACTACTTCGGCCCCATGATGGTCGAGCATGGCGACGCCGACGGCTTCATCGCGGGCCTTACCTATAACTATCCGGATGTGCTGCGCCCGGCGCTGCAAGTCGTCGGCCCACTTCAGCGGCGGTGGGTCTCCGGCGTCTACCTCATGTTGGTGCAGGACCGGCTCTACTTCTTCACCGACGCCACCGTGATCATCGAGCCGACCGTCGAGCAATTGGCCGCCATCGCCATCAATGCCGCCAACTTGGCTCGTGAGTTCGACGTCGAGCCAAAAATCGCCATGTTGAGCTTTTCCAACTTTGGCAGCACCCCCCATGAGCAAGCGATCAAAATGCGCCAGGCCACGGAACTGGTCAAGAAACAACACCCGGAGCTACAGATTGATGGGGAGATGCAGGCCGATGTGGCAGTTGTGCCGGAGTTGATGGAGCGCCATTACCCCTTTAGCCAGGTGCGAGACGCCAATGTGCTGGTCTTTCCCCATCTGGCTGCCGCCAACACCGCTTATAAGCTCCTCAGCCGTCTGGGCGGCGCTGAGGCGATCGGGCCGATCCTGGTCGGCATGGGCAAGCCGATCCAGGTGCTCGCTACGGGCGCCGACGTGCGTGATATTGTCAACGTTGCCATTCTCACCGCCGTAGACGCGCAATATCGCACGCAACTCGCACCCGCCATTTGACCGGTGACGCAGGGCGAGTTGCGGCTTGTGGCGGATGGCTGGTGGCTGGTAGCCAGAGAGCAGAAAATAGGTGAGAGAAAATAGGAAATAGCCCAGAGCACCGCGCCCCTATCTTCTATTTTCTATTTCCTATCTTCTCAGCTAGGTCATCGCTGCCGGCCATCCGCCCTTATGGTCCTTATGGTCAGCTCTTTTAGCTCTAACCATTGATCGCCTGTCGCCAGGAGGCCGTGGCGAAAGCGACCCTGGGGCGTGGCGACCATGTACTGGTTGTCAATCCAGACCACCAGTCCCATTGGCCCACCGGGTGCAAAGGGTAGCGCCAACAGCGTCGAGCCGTCCACCCGGAAAGTCGTCCGCCCTGGCTCCCAGATGATCTCATATTCATGCCACTCATCCATGCGCGCTGGCACGAGCGCCTCGCCGATGTGCAGGATGCGCTGATGCTCAGGCCACAACAACCGGTAGAGCGGCTTTGAGCGCATGAGGAGCATCCCCAGCGGCGCGGCGGGCGCCAGGGCAACTGCCGACCACCGCTTTGCATCCAGCGTCGCCGCCTTCCAGCCATGCCCCGGCACACCCATCGCCAGCGGCAGGTTGTTGGGCGGGCTGCCGAAGAAGAACCAGAGGGAGCGGGGCAGCCGCCAAGCGTGGCTGCCGGTCATGGCAAAGGGATCATTCCAGAAGCCAAAGCCGGCGGTGCCGTGCAGCCCATCGGCGTCGTGCGAGAAGCGGGCCTGCACTCGCAAGCGCAGCGGTGGATACCAGCGGAAGTGCGGCGCCCCACTGCCGTAGTAATCGTCCAGTTGGGCGTTGTGATAGCGTGCGCCATCATTCGCCGCCAGCGCCAGCCGCACACCCGCTCCCGTCGCCATGACTCGCCCATTGCCCACTTCATGGCGAGCTTCGGCCAGATGGGTGTGCTCTAGCGAAAAGCTAGGCCCGATGGGCCGGCGAGCCTGGCCTCCATCGGCGTTTTTCGGTTTACCATTCTGTTGGGACGGTGGTTCAGCCGTTATTATGGCTACACGAAATATGCCGTCCGCCTGCTCCTGAATCTGCACCGAAAACCCCGCGTCTGCCATACGGCCCTCGATCGCCGCCACAGCCTCTGCACTGGGACGGCCATAGAAGACCGGCCCACGCACTTGCCGGCCTCCTACCTCCAGCGCAACCCATACACCCACGATCACCAGACGGCCACCCCCACCGGCGCGCAGCACACGGGCGCACTCCGCAAGCGTCGCCGGACGAAGAATATACTCTGCAGGAAAGGTCGCCAGCACCGTATCGAATGAACCCCCGGCGAAGGGCAGCGCCTCGCCAACACCCTGGACAAGCAGGGCGCGCTGCCCTTGTCTCGCCAAGCGCCTGGCTGCCTGCTGGTGCATTTGCGGCGATGGGTCAATGCCCACCATCTGCCAGCCATAGCGGCTCCCATCCGCCAGCAGGACCCCCGCGCCAAAGCCAAGCTCCAACACCCGTGGGCCTGCGACATAGGCCAGCGCGCCGC
>DATLZJ010000635.1:0-3048 GCA_035574055.1 Caldilineaceae bacterium | reverse complement strand
CGCGCCCGCCAATGGCGCTGCTCCCCACCTACCAAATGGGCGCTACTTGGTCGCGCGCTGGTAGACCAGGTAAAACGACGTGTGAATGCCATACTTGGGCCGCTCGATATCGCCCATGCCCGCGCCCCGTAGGATGTCGCTGGGCAGCCCCTCCACCTTGACATTGTAAGCATTGCCCGCCGCATACATCATGTAGTTATAGCCATAGTCGGGCGGCGCTTTGTCCTCGATGCCCGCGGTGTAACTGCCGTCGCCCCAAAAGACCGTCACCGGCTGGCCGACAATGCGATTGCCGTTCTCGTCCAGCACCTCCACGTAGATATGGTGCTTGCCGCCCGATTCCTGCTCGTCGGCCCAGCGCGCTTCGATCAGCCGCCAATATTGCTGGCCGGGGCTGACCTGCGCTTCCTCGACCACCACGCCCAACTGATCCAGACGCGGGTCCCAGGCGCGGGGCGGCAGAGCGGCGGCTGCGGCCACCGGCTCGGCGGTGGCGGTCGGCTGGGCCTGGGGAATAAGCTCCTGGACGAAGGCCGGCGCCGGGGCCGTTGCCGTGGGCGTCGGCTGCGGCGTCGGCGTATTGGTGGGCAACGGCGTATTGGTGGGAATCGGCGTATAGGTCGGCGCCGGTGTGTGGGTCGGTGTGGGCGGCACCGCCTTATCGGCCAACGCCAATGCCGCGGCCAGTTCTTTGTCCCTAGCGGCCAGCTCATAGCTGCCCATGGCGTAAACCGCATTGATGGCATTGAGCAAGTTCGAGCCGGTGGTCAGATCGGCGCCGCTGGCGACGCTCGCGCCCTGGAGCAGCCGCAGGAAGGCCGTCGGCGCGGCAATGCCCAGCAGCCAGATCAACAGCAACAGCAAGATCGCCAGTTGAATCTTGCCGAGAGGGCTGAGGTTGGCAAACCACTGGCCGAAGCCGGCGCGCCCGCGCGGCGCAGGCATATCCGGATCGACCATCATCCCCTGATGGCGGCGTCGCGCCGGGATATTGGTCGCGGGCATTGACCCGCGCGGCGCATAGGTATGCCCCTCCTCCGCCGCGATGGTGGGCGCGGCGCTGTTCATCTCGGCCAGCCGCTGGCTCAACATGCGGCTCATGTTAATGGCGAGGCTGGGGTAGCGGTTCAGGAGCATGTCAAAGTCCGACTTGCTCAACGTCCAGACATCCACATCGGTCTCGGCCAGCGCGCTGGCGTTGTGGGGCTGGTTGGTCAGCAGCGCCCGCTCGCCAAAGGCCTCGCCCGGCCCCAAGAGCCACTGGCCGCCGGCAAGCGGCTGGATGCGGACATGGCCCTTCTCCAGCAGGTAGAGCATGTTGGCGGGGCTGGTAGCCCGGTAAATCTGCTCGCCGGCGCGATAGCGGGTGGGGCGCAGATATTCGACCACCTGGCGCAGCTCCGGCTCGCTCAGGTCGGCCAGCAGCGGAAAACGGCGGAAGCGTTCTTCGCTGTAGTCAATCTCCTCGGTGGAGAGGCGGGAGGCCAGGCCCTGGCTCAACGCCTTGCCGATTTCCGGATACTGGGCTGCCAGCGCCTCCAGGTCATGCTTGTAGAGGATCCAGAGGTTGGTGTTGCGGATCGCGGTGGCGTCCTCGGTGCGGATTTGGCCGGTGAGCAGGCTCATCTCGCCGAAGAAGCCGTTGCCGGAGATGCGGGCCAGTTCCTCCACGACCCCGCTCGCATTCTCGGTGGTCAGCTCCACCTCGCCGCTCTCCAAGAGATAGAGCGCGTCGCCCGCCTCGCCCATCATATAGACGCGCTCCCCCGCAGGCACATGCTGCAAGACCATCCGCTGGGCAATGGCCTGCATGGTCGCCGGGGGCACCTCGGCAAAGAGGGGCATTTGGGCCAGGCGCAAGACAGCCTGGGCCTGGTCGGACTTGCTCAGGCGGGCGCGGGCATTGCGCGCCAACACCCGGCGCAGCCCAGGATGCTGCATACTGATGGCCGTGAAGTCTTCCGCCGTCAGCACCCAGAGTTGGGCCGGCTCGGGCGTGACCGCGCTCTGGACATAGGGCTTGCCGGTGAGGAGCGCCAACGCGCCAAAGACCGCCCCAGGCGCAAGCGTTTGGGTGCGCTCGCCGGCGATCTCCACCTCCGAGCGCAGCTCGACCCGACCGCTTTCGAGCAGGAAGAGGCCGGCAGGCGCGTCGCCTGCGCGGTAGACGACATCCTGCGCCCGGGTCTCGCGCGGTTTGAGCCGGGACGCGACGACCTGGAGCGTGTTGGGCGCCAGCCCGGCCAGCTCCGGCGCCTGAGCCAGGCGCCGAACCAGGTAATCTTCCATCTGGGCCAGGAGGCCGCCAAAGTTGCGGCTTAACTTCAGCCCAATCGCCGGCTGCTGGACGATGATCTCGCGCAGCTTGCGGTCGGTCAGCTTCCAGAATTGCAGGTCCGACAGGGCCGTGGCGGTGACATCTTGGGGGAGATTGCGGAAGAGACTGGCATCGCCGATCAAGCTGCCGGGTCCGAGGGTCGCCAAACTGGCGCCGGTCAGGGTGGTCAGGCTGACAAAGCCCTGGCCGATCATGTACATGGCGTCGCTGCGCTCGCCGGCCTTGAGCAGCACCCCATTGGCGGCGCATTGGCCCTCGGCAAACCCTTCAGCCAGCCGCTCGCGCTCCTCATCGGTTAGCCCGGCGAAGATCGGCGCCAGCTTGATCAACTCGTTCTTCACGAATCCTCCTTGCCGCCAGCCGCGAGGTCGGGCGCTTCACCCGCTTGCCCGGCGTGCAGGGTATGAGATGGCGTCATTGTCTTGCCCCCGTGTGCCGCCATGGCTCCGGCGGGCTAGTAGTTGCGCTGGAAGGTCGCTTCCCAACTATGATGTCCATGACAGCCGTAGGAACTGTAGAAGATCTGGCAATCCTCATGGTTGGAGCAATACCCGGCCTCGATCAGCAGATTCTCCGGGATGTCAATCGAGCGAGTGGTAAAGCCGTCGGCATTATCGCTGGTCGCCTCTCGCCCATCGGCGTCGCGGATCACCCGGAACCCTTCGCCGGCCCCATAGAGGTCGAACTCAATCACCCCGTCCCCTTTGCCC
>DATLZJ010000634.1:0-7685 GCA_035574055.1 Caldilineaceae bacterium | reverse complement strand
GTGTCTATCGTCCTGTGGGCCAAATGACCGTCCCGCGGTCTAGCTCTAGCAAGCTCACCCTTTCTCCGCCAACCGGCGCGCAGTGACACAGCGCCTCTCGCGCAAGTAGTGTCCTTACCAGGTCTTCGCCGATGGGCGCGTACGCGAAACAGCTTGCCCATCGTGCCTCTCCTTTATCGCTCGCACGCAATCCCATCGCCATCCCCATCAAAGCCATGCGGGTCACTGCCGATGGACTGGAAACGACGGGCGGTCACATCGCCACAGTCCAGGTCATAGCTGACAATGGGGATGCACGCGTCGGTATAATTCGGGTCGCATTCTGGTTCCGGCTGCTGCGGTGCCGGCTCCGGCAGCGGAGCAGGGGCCGGCTGATCCGGCTCAACAGGCGTTGACTGTGGGTTCTCACACCCAATCCCGTCGCCATCCCCGTCGAAGTTATGTGGATCTGCGCCTCTCACCGGGAAACTCTGGTAGGAAATATCGGTGCAGTCCAGGTCTGGGGGCGGAGGCGGGATGCAGAGACCGGGGTAGGAGGAATCACATTCAGCGACGAGCGCCGGCGTGGGCGTTGGGACAGTGACGACCGGAATGGTGGAAGCCGCCGGCGCGCCGTCAATCAGAAAGGCCGCCACCCACGCGCCGCTCGACAACAGATACCAGTCCCCCGCCTGATTGCGCCCGATGATGGTCACACATTCTCCATCCTGCAAGCCGCCCACGACCGAATAGTTGGTGCCAGGGCCGGCGCGCAAGTTCGCATTGCGGTTGGCCTGGGGACACGCGGCCTGCGCCGGCATGGGCGTCGTCGTGGGCCTCGCCGCTGCCGCAGTCGGAGAGACCGGAACCGTAGGGGCCGGTTCTGCCCCCACCGCCGTCGAGAGCACGGCCAGCACAGGCCGGTGGTCCGGCGTGGTGAAGTCATCCGGGAAGTCGCCTTCCACCACCACAATCTCCGAATAAGCGTTCCACTCGCGCGCCGGGCCGGCCACAAAGACGAAATCGAGGATCGAGTTGTACCGGCAGGGCCAGCCGCTACACTGGGTCGTGACCAACTCCGCCGGACGCACCCATTCCCATACGCCTGCCGCGGTCATATAGTCAAAGCCCTCGTCATGGCTGACGCCATCGGGCAGGTTCCAGTCGAAGTTGTAGTCGCCCAGCGCAATGACCGGCAGCGTCTGGCTGCCGGCCCACGCCGCTAGCGCCTGGGCCTGGCGGTGGCGGATGCCCTCATTCGAGCGGTGCAGGTGGTTGACCATGACGATGAAGGTCTGCTGCGTCGCCCGCTCGCGCAGCATCGCCCACAGCGGCGCGCGCCCGCTCTCGCCAATCTCCCGCATCTCGCCGCCGTCCAGCCTCTCAAAGCGTTCGGCGTCCCAGATCAGCAGCAGCCGGTCGGAGCCGCCCGTCGTGCCCAGGAGCGAGTCGAAGTCAGCGCCTTCGCCCTCCTCCGCGCCGAACTCAAAGGCTTCGGCGTCAATGGCGTTGACCTCGGACAAGCCCCAGATGTCTACGCCGTCAAACGCAGCCATGCGCTCGGCGACCACATTCTGAAGCGCGCCGCCGCTCTCGACGTTCCAACTGACGAGGGTGAGCGTGAAGGCAGTGCTAGGCGGAATGGCAGGAGGCGGTGGCGTAGCTGTCGCCGCCTGCGGTTCGGCTGGGGCCTGGGCGTCTACCAGAAAGGCAGCGATCCACTCGCCGGTGGTGAGCTGATACCAGGTGCAATCATCATTGCAGGCGGCAATCTCGACCGCAGTGCCCTCCGGCGCACGGCCCACGATGTCAAAGTGGGTGCCCGGCCCCGACCGCAGGTTTGAGTTGGCGTTGACGATGCCCGCCGCCGGCGGCTGATTCTGCAAGACAGGCGCGGCGGAAGCGGAGAGAACGACAAACAGCGCCATGCAGATGGCGATAAGCACAGTGGGGTATTTCACGGGGGACCTCCTGCTGTCACAAGGCCACTACTGAATAGACATAATTGGCGAGGAAGTTTGCCGCATACTATAGGCGATTTTTGGGCAAAGCGCAATTGGTGAAAAAGCGCCCGTGCCCTTTGCTGCCTACCAGCCGCCTTGTCGAATAAGTTCCCCTTGACAAATCAGAACATTTGTTCTATAAGCTAAAAGTGGAGACTTGTTCGCAGAGATACACATGGCGCAGCGGCGGCAGCAGTTAGAACAGACGATGGCGGCGTTGGAGGCGCGCTACGGCGCGGGCGTGGTGCGCCGCGCCGCCTCGCTCCGGCCCCAGGTTCCCCACCTCTCCACCGGGTTTCCCCAACTCGACGCGCTGACCGGCTGTGGGGGTGTGCCGCTCGGTAGGACGACCATCCTGAGCGGGCAGACCACTTCCGGCAAGCTGACCGTCGCCTTCAAGGCGCTAGTCGCAGCACAAAGCGACCCACGCAGCCTGGTTGCGCTGCTCGACTGCAACCACACCGCCGACCCGGACTATCTCGCCCGCGCCGGGCTGGACTTGGCCCGGCTGCTCATTGCACGCCCCCGCCTCACGCCCCAGGTGGTGGATTTGCTGCTCGACCTGGCCCGCAGCCGCAAGGTGCGCGCGCTTTTGGTCAACGGCCTGGCCGACCTTCAGAGCCAGCCGCCCATCTACCGCCGCCTCTGTTCTCATCTGAGCCATCTGCACGTTGCCCTGCGCGCCGGCCACTGTGCGCTCATCTGGATCGATGAGCCAAGCCCGGCGTGGCTGCGCTGGTTCAACTGGGATCGCAGCAGCCCCGTGCGCCAATGGGCCGCGCTGCACCTAGACCTGCGCCGGGAAACGTGGCTGACCCAGGAAGACGGCGCGCTCTGCGGCTATGAGGCGCAGGCGCGACTGCTTAAGAGCCGCTGGACGCGCAGCGGCAAGACGGCCTCGGTTGCCATTACCTTTAACGGCGTGGTGAAGGCGCGCGCAACATGGTAGGCCATGAGCATCCTCTGCTGCCGCGTGCCCGATTTTGCGCTGGCGCTCACCTATCGCGAGCGGGCGGATTGGTGCGACCAGCCGCTGGCCCTGCTGGGGCTGGAGGAGCGTATCTGTGCGCTGTCGCCGGCGGCCCGGCGGAATGGGGTGCGCTTGGGCATGACCCCGCGCCAGGCGCAGATGCGCTGCGCCGATCTTCAGATGCAGCCCGTTGACCTGAATGAGTGCCGCGAGGCGCAGGCGGCGCTGCTAAGTACCTTGGGCCGGTGGGAACTACCCGTTGAGGAGCAGAGCTGGGGGCTGGCCTATATCGATCTGCACACCGTCGCCCGCCGCCAGGAGGATGTGCAGGGGTTGGCTACTGACCTGGGCCGCCAGGTGCGCGCTGCGCTGGGGCAGGCGTTACAACCCGCGCTGGGCTGGGATTCGAGCAAATTCACCGCCCGCGCCGCCGCTGCCCAGAGCCTGCCGGGCCGCTTGCGGCTGGTGAGCAAGGCCAACGAGGGCAAGTTTCTGGCCCCGCTCTCCGTTCGCCTCTTGCCGCTGCCGCCGGACGCCCTCCAGCGGCTGCACTGGCTGGGCATCCGCACGCTGGCGCAGTTCGCCGCGCTGCCGCCCGCCGCGGTCTATCAGCAGTTCGGCGCGGCGGGCCGCACGGCGCAACGCTGGGCGCAGGGCAAGGACGACCGCCCGGTGCGCAACACACTCCAGGCGTGCGCCGCTCCCATCGCCGTCGAGTTGGACCCGCCCTGCACACAACTGGCGTGGGCCGTGGATGCGGTGGTGAAGGCCCTGACGCCCCACTTGCGCAAGTACGCCGACCGGCTGGAAGGGCTGCGCAGTCTCCGGCTGGCGCTCAACTTCGCCGGCGGCGAGACGCATAGCCTGGCGCTCGACTGGATCGAGCCGGTGAGCCAGCCGGCGCGTCTGCGCAGCCGGATATTGGCGCAGATGGGCGGGCTGGTCTGGCCTGCGCCGTTGGTTCAGGCGCTTGTGACCCAGCAGCAGACGGCAGAACTGCCGACCGAGCAGTTGAGCCTCTTCGCCGCCGAAAGCGCGCCGGCAGCGTCGGTGGAAGAGATGGCGGCGCGGCTGCGGGGGCGCTATGGGGCCATCTTCTACCGAGGGATGCTCACCGATTCCACCCATGCCGCCGATGAGCGGCGCTTTGCCGTCGCCGCCCTATGACCCAACTCTGGCCGGACGGACAGCCGATCCTCGTGGAGCTAGATGAGCATAGCCGCCCCGTCTCCTTCAGGTGGCTTGGGCGCACCTACCGGCTGGGGCAGTTGATCCAGCAGCGCCAGGTGGACACCGACTGGTGGCAGCCCCAGGGCCGTGTCTGGCGCGACTACTATACGCTCATCACCACCTGCGGCCTGCTCTGCACCTTAGTCTACGACCATCTGGCCGATGCCTGGCGGCTGATCCGCCTCTATGACTAGCGCACCCAGTTATGCCGAGTTGCACTGCCACTCCTACTATTCGCTACTGGATGCCGCCTCGTCGCCGGAAGCTTTGGTCGAGGCGGCCCAGCGGCTTGGCCTCAGGGCGCTGGCGCTGACCGACCATGACAGCTTGGCCGGCGCGGTGCGCTTTTGGACGGCGGCGCGGCGGGCAGAGTTGCATCCCATCCTCGGCGCGGAAGTGACGCTTGCGGATGGGCATCATCTGACTTTGCTGGCCGAGACCCAAAGCGGCTACAGCAACCTCTGCCGGCTGATCACAACCAGCCGCCTGGATCATCTCTCCGATGCGCCTGATACCTGGCTTGGCAAGAGCGCCCCTGCCCTCACCTGGGAGCGGCTGGCCCAGCACACGGCGGGCCTCATCTGCATGACCGGCTGCCGCCAGGGGCCGGTGGCCGCGCCGCTGCGCCAGGGGGACAAAGAGCAGGCCCGCCGCAACCTGCATCGCCTCTACGACCTCTTTGGCCGCGACCATCTCTTTGTCGAACTCCAGCGCCACCAGCGCGCCGGCGATGACCGGCTGATCCGCCAGTTGTGCGACCTGGCTTACGCGCTGGCGCTGCCGATTGTCGCGACCAACAACGTCCATCACGCCACCGTGGAGGGTGGGCCGCTGCGCGACGCTTTGATCGCCGTCCGCCATCACATGACCCTGACCGAAGCGCGCCAGGCGGGGCTGCTGCCTGACAACCGTTGCGCCGCGCTCGCGTCGCCTCAGGCGATGGCGCGGCGCTTTGCCGAGCGCCCCGACGCCCTAGAGAATAGCGTCGCCATCGCCGAACGATGCCAAGTGAGCCTCGACTTCTCGAACCGGCGGCTGCCCACCTTTCCCACGCCCCCAGGCATCAGCGAGTATGCCTATCTGTATGAACTGTGCCACGCCGCCCTGCCCCGGCGCTATCCTCAGTTGCATCGCCAGGTTATCAATCAACTGGCCCATGAGTTGGACATCATTGATAAGGCGGGGCTGGCCGGGTACTTTCTCATCGTGTGGGACATTGTGCGCGAGGCGCGGGCGCGCGGCATCCGCTGCCAAGGCCGGGGCAGCGCCGCCAACAGCATCGTCGCCTATCTGTTGGCGATCACGAGCATTGACCCGCTGGCCCACGACCTGCTCTTCGAGCGGTTTCTGAGCGAGGACAAGTTCACCCCACCCGACATTGACCTGGACTTTGCGGCAGATCGGCGCGAGGAGATCATCCAGTACGTCTATGGGCGCTACGGCGCAGACCATACGGCGATGGTCGCCAACACCGTCACCTATCAGGCGCGCAGTGGATTGCGTGACCTCGCCAAAGCCCTCGGCTTTCCCCTGCCGCTCATTGACAAGCTGGCCCAGCGCCTTGACACCCACTCCTGCCAGGCGGCGGCGGACGCTCTCATGACCCAAGTAGAGGACGCCAGCGCCCATCACCCATTGCGGCTGCTGGCGGAGTTACTACGGCAGATAGACGGCGTGCCGCGCCATCTGGGCATCCACAGCGGTGGGATGCTCATCACCGGCCCGCCCTTAGCTGAAGTCGTGCCGCTGGAGCCGGCCACCATGCCGGGCCGCGTGGTGGTGCAGTGGGACAAGGACAGTGTGGAGGATGCGGGGCTGATCAAGATCGACTTGTTGGGCTTGCGCATGTTGGGACTGATCAGCGAGGCGGCGGCGCAGATCGAACGGCGCACCGGCGCAGCGCCCAATTTGGATGCGCTGCCGCTGGATGACCCGGCCATCTATGCCGGCTTGCAGCGGGGCGACACCATCGGCGCGTTCCAGGTGGAGAGTCGCGCCCAACAGCAGATGCTGCCGCGGCTCAAGCCGGAGTGCTTTGAGGACATCATCGTGGCGATTGCCATCATCCGCCCCGGCCCGATCCAGGGCAACATGGTGCATCCCTACTTGAGACGGCGGGCGGGGCTGGAGGGGGTCAGCTATCCCCATTCCGCACTTGCGCCGGTCTTGGCGGAGACGCTCGGTGTTCTGCTCTTCCAGGAGCAGGTCTTGCGCGCCGCGGTGGCGCTGGCGGGCTTTGCGGCGGGCGAGGCGGATATGCTGCGCCGGGCGCTCTCGCGCAGCCGCCCTGGGCCGGAGATAGACAAGCTGCGCGCCCGGTTCATTGCGGGCGCGCTGAAGCAGGGCATCGCCGCGGAGGAGGCCGGCGCCGTCTTTGCGCAGCTCGCGGGCTATGCCGGCTACGGCTTCTGTAAGAGCCACAGCGCCAGCTTTGCGCTCATCGCCTACCAGTCGTTGTGGCTCAAGCACTACTATCCAGCCGAGTTCTACTGCGCGCTCTTGAACATGCAGCCGATGGGCTTCTACAGCCCTGAAGTGATCTTGGGCGATGCGCGGCGGCATGGGCTGGCCGTGCTGCCGCCGGACATCAACTTAAGCCAGTGGCGCTACACTGTAGAGAACGGCGCGCTGCGCACCGGGCTGGCGGCGGTGAGCGGCTTGGGCGAGTCAGGCTATGCGCGCATTGCCGAGGCCCGGCAGCAGGGGCCGTTTACAGACCTGCGCGACCTGCTGCATCGCACCTGCCTGCCCAAGCGTCTCATCGCCAACCTGATCCGGGCCGGCGCGCTGGATGGCATAGGCTCGCGGCGGGCGCTACTCTGGGCGCTGGGGCCGCTGGATGAGCGCAGCGATGGGCTAGATGTGTCCGCGCCGCTGGTGGAAGCCGCGCTGCCGCCGCTGGGGGCGTTGGAGCAGACGTTATGGGAATACGAGTTGCTGGGCCATTCGCCCGACGGCCAACTGTTGCGCCACGACCGCGCTGCGCTGCGCGAGGCGGGTATCCTCAGCACCTGGCAGGTCAAGCAGGAGGCCAGGGCGGGCCAGCGCATCCGGGTGGCGGGGATGGTGGTGGTGCGCCAGCGCCCGCAGACGGCCAAGGGCATCCTGTTCCTGTCGCTGGAAGATGAGGCGGGGTTGCTGGATTTGGTGGTCAAGCCGGACGTGTATCCGCAGGCGCGGCCGGCGCTTCAGGAGACGCCGCTGATTGTAGCGGAGGGAGTGGTGCAGCGCGCCGAGGGGGCTGTGAGCGTGTTGGTGGGGAGGTTGTATCCGCTCCGGTGAGTACAATTGAGACCGAGTCGGCAGCCTGTGCTACTGTGATTGCTGCCCTCAACCGGCCATATGATTTGGTGGTGATGAATGCCAGAAGCGTAATTCTGGTGTTGACCCTAGATGCGCTGCAACTAGAACTGTGACTGTTGAGGTCTAGACAAGAGTTGAAGATGAAATGAAGCAACCTACTAGACAGCAGCGGTAACATCGCCAGCAGCTTACAATCATGC
>DATLZJ010000633.1:0-6088 GCA_035574055.1 Caldilineaceae bacterium | reverse complement strand
GTCCGAAGACCATTCAACCCAGTCGAGGGATTGAAACGTCCCCTTATCTACCAGCCAAAAAGCGGACACGACAGGTCCGAAGACCATTCAACCCAGTCGAGGGATTGAAACCCGCTAGCCAGCAAAATCAGGCCCTGCGGGTGCTGGGTCCGAAGACGATTCAACCCAGTCGAGGGATTGAAACTTGCAAGCAATGTGGCCCCAGGGACACAAAGCTACAGGTCCGAAGACGATTCAACCCAGTCGAGGGATTGAAAATGAATGACTCGGAGAATGCCAGTGAGGATGCGCTGACCATCGGCGGGCCGGCCTCGCCGAGGCGTTTGGGGCGGCGAGCGCGGTTCATCATTCGGTTGACGCCATCATTCGGTTGACGGCGGCGCCCGAATTCGTTCCTGCTGGGGCTTAGGCCGGTCCTCCGAGCGGAGGCGTCAGTGCGGTCAACAGTTCCTCGATCACGCGCGCTTGGCGCCAGGCCATCTCAGCCTGCCGGCCATATTCTTCGCGCAGCTGCGGCCCCGCCATGCGCTCGGCCAGCCGCTGGCTGAGCACCGCCCGCTCCTTGAGCGCACTCAGGGCCGCCCACAGCGCCTGTTCGACGCGTTCTGCATAAGCGGCGTCAAGGCTCTTGAGGCCAAAGGCGTGGCCCGTGTGACAGCGATAGTGGGCCAACAGCCCCTGTTGGTGCAGCGCCAGCGCGCCTCCACATTCGGGACAGATCAACACATCCGGCTCCACGGCCAACGGATCGACCGGCATAGAGTCTGGCGGCATAGCATCGGATGGCATGGCATCTGTCCCCATCGTCTCTTCCCCCTCGCCCGTTCCATGCGCCGCAGGCGCACCGGACCCCGCGCCGCTCCAGCGGGAGGATGCTATTCGCTCGTCCAGCGCCTCCCCAGCCAGTAGCGCCTGGCGCACGAGTTGGCCCAGCACCTCCGGCATCACGGCCACAGGCGCTACATAATCAATCCCCTCCACCTGTTCCAGCACGCTTTGCGGCATCTCCGGATAGGGCGCGTCGGCCGGTTCTTGGACCACTGTTCGCCCCCCGCGCAGCTTGATCGCCAGCATCCCGGCCGCGCCGTCGTCTTTGGCGCCGCTCAAGATCACGCCAACGGTGCGAGGGCCATAGGTGCGGGCGGCGGTGCGAAAGAGCGGGTCAATCGCCGGGCGGTGTAGGTTTTCACGGGGGCCGTGGTCTAGGGTAATCAGCCCCGGCCGGGTGAGCAGCAGATGATAATCGGGTGGGGCCACGTAGATGCGTCCCGGCTCGATAGGCTGCTCATTGTACGGATGGAGGGCCGGTAGTGGCCCTGATTGGGTTAAAAGTTCCGGCAGCAGGCTCACTGCCTCGCGAAAGAGATGTTGCACCACAAAGAGCGCCGCTGGCAGATCGGCGGGCAGCCCTCCAACCAGCCGGCGCAGCACCTCCAGCCCGCCTGCCGAGGTTCCCACGACGACAATGGCAAAGGGAAGTGGGCCGGCGATCCGTTTGCTCATTAGGTTTTCCTCCCATCCCCTTTATCCCTCATGTACAGCCCTCACGTTGCCTCATCTTACGGGCAATTCTTACGGGCAATTCTCGCTGGCAAGCGCAGCAGGTATCAGGATAGCGGCGCCGATAGGGGAACGACCGCCCGCAACCGGGTGCCTTTTCCTGGCGCAGATATCACCTCCAGCCGCCCACCGCAACGCTCTGCCCGCTCCAACATGCCGATGAGTCCCAGATGTCCCTGCTGGCTCAAGTCTGTCCACCGCGCGGGCACGACAAAACCTTGCCCGTTGTCCTCGACCTCTAGCACCAGTCGGCCAGTTCCTTCCGGCGTTGACTCCGTGCGCAGCCGCAGCCACACATGCGTAGCCTGGGCATGGCGCACCACGTTATAGAGCGCCTGCTGCGCAATCCGGTATACAGCCAGCATGACCTCCTCGGATAAAGCAGGCAGCGGCTCGGCCAACTCGGTCTCGATGTTCAACCCTGGCTGCTGTAGGCGCACTTCCTCGACATGTTGCGCCAGCGCCGGCGCCAGTCCAAAGTGGGCCAGCATCGGCGGACGCAGCGTGACCATGATATGGCGCAACTGCCGGTTGATCTGCTCGATCTTGGCGCGGAGGACTGCCAAAGAGAGCTGTAGCGACTCGTCCTGGATCTGCTGCGCCAGCGTCGCCAGTTCTAGCGTCACCGCCACCAACTCCTGGACCGGCCCATCGTGGATCTCTCGCGCCAGCAGCGCCCGCTCCGTCTCCTGCCCCTGAACGATGCGCTGGCGCATTTCGGCGGTCTGGGCCTGTTTCTGCTCGGTCGTGTCGAGGGTGACGCCGACAATGCGCACCGGCTGGCCCTCTTCGTCATAGTAGACGCGACCTAAGTCATGGAACCAATGCACGCTGCCGTCGGGCCAGCGGATACGCACCTCCACGTCATAGATACCCGTCTGCAGCGCCCGCTCGATGGCGGCGTCGAAGATCTCCAGGTCTTCAGGCAGCACCTGCTGGCGCGTGGTTTCTCGTCCCCATGTGGGAAGCAGTTCTGAGTAGCCAAAGATCTGGTCGTGGCGCAGGTTGCGCTGGCAGGCGTCGTTGACCACATCCAGATCAAAAATGCCCATCTGCGCCGCCTCTAACGCCAGTTCCAGGTTCGCCTGCGCCTCCCGCAGCGCCGCTTCGCTTTGCACCCGCGCAATGAAATCGGCAGCTTGGCGAGCAAAGAGGTCGAGCAGGCGCAGGTCCCGTTCCGAGGGGCGGTGAGGCTGGAGATAGTGAGTTGAGAGCACCCCTAGCAGTTCTCCCGTGCGGCTCAACAAGGGCGTAGACTGGACTGCCCGGTAGCCTGCTGCTTCCGCCACTGCCCGGTAAGGCGCAAAGGCCGGATCCGTCTGCACGTCCTCAATGATCACCCGTTGTCGCGCCTGCAGGGCGCGGCTGTAGGGCAAGTAGTCATCCATCCTGACCGTATGGAATTGCTCCACAAATGGCTTGTAAAAGCCGTGCTGGGCGGCGAGTTCTAATGTGTCGGTGGCGGGGTTGTAGAGTTGGATATTACCCAGTTGCGCGCCGGTGATCTCGATGGTGGCGCTCAACACCTCGTCCAACGCTGTAGACAAATCCGGCGCAACCAGCAAGCGCGCGACCGACTCGTGCAGCCGCTGCATCGCCGTCAACTCGGCCGCTAGTTGCGCCTCACTTGCGCGCAGCGCCTCTTCCGTTTGCTTATTGGCGGTAATGTCCACAAGCGTAATGACTACGCCCTCGATACGGTCCTCAATACTGCGGTAGGGCAGCAGACGCGTCAGATACCACTGCCCTGTTTGGCTCTGGACCTCGCGCTGAATTGAGGCAAGCGTGCGCAGCACCTGAGCGGCATCCTCCAACAGATGAGGATAGGCCAGCTTGTGCGTGAGGTGGGCCAGGGGGCGGTTGCGGTCGGTGGGCAGGACATTGAAGAGCTCGCCGGCGCGAGGCGTGAAACGGGTGATGCGCAGCTCCCGGTCCAAAAAGAGAACAGCGATATCGGTGGCGGCTAATAGGTTCTGCAGGTCCGAGCTAAGCTGACCTAGCTCCTCGAGCCGGTGTTTGTTCTCCTGGTTGACTGTCATCAACTCTTCGTTGATGGACTGTAGCTCCTCTTTGCTGGTCTCCAGCTCTTCGGCGGTGGCGCGCAGCTCCTCATTCATGGAGAGCAACTCTTCGTTGCTGGCCTGCATCTCCTCTTTGGTTGTCTCATACTCCTCGACAGTCATCTGCAGTTGGCGGCGCAGGGTTGCTAGTTCCTCTTGGAGCGCCAACACGGTCGCCCCGTCCTCAGGCGCAGCCCGCGTCTCGCCGCCGGCGGCTACCAGAGGCTCGCGTTCCAGGAAGAGCACGAGGGCCGGCTGGCCTTCCTCCGCCCCCCAAACCCCCACCTGCACCTGGCGCGGGCTGCCCTCGATCTGGACGACCACGGGCGCCGATATGCTTGGTTCGCCGCGGGAAAAGGCCCGGTGGAGGGCTGCGCTCAACTCCACCCGCAACTCCTCACGTACCCGCTGCAGCACCTGATTGGTCGGCTCCCCCGGCGGTGTATCCAGGTAGCGATGGACGCCATGCGAGAAGTGGACAATGTTGTAGTCAGCATTGACCAACAAGCTGGGTGGCCCATAGCGCTCCAGGAATTGGCCATGAACTTGTCCATAGTCTATCCGCGGTGCGCTGGTGATAGGCCGGCCCTGCACCGGTGCGGCAAGCACATCGGCGCTTACATCGGGCAGTGACTGGGCGAGGGGGAGGCGCAGCAGATGACGCTCCTGGGGCGCTAGCTCTCGACGCTGATAGAGGCTGTGCTGGCGGCTGAGGGTATGAAAGAAGTCTGAGCGTTCGAGCACTTCTGTCGTGCCCAAGAAGAGCACGCCGCCTGGACGCAGTGCATAGTGGAAGAGCTGCAATACCTGGTCATGCACCCCACGGTCCAGATAAATCAGCACATTGCGACAGCTGATCAGGTCCATCCGCGAGAAGGGCGGGTCCTTGAGCAGGCTATGGGGCGCAAAGAGCACAACCTCCCGCACCTCCTTGCGCACCCGGTATCCGCCCGGCTCCTCCACGAAGAAGCGCTGCAGCCGCTCCGCCGAGACGTCCGCGGCGATTGTTTCCGGATAGACGCCTTCACGCCCGCGCTGCAAGGCCAGTTCACTCAGATCGGTCGCAAAGACCTGCAGGTAGGGGCGTTCACTCAACTGGCTCGCGTATTCCAGGAGCAGGATGGCAATGGAGTAGGCTTCCTCGCCGGTGGCGCAGCCCACCACCCAGGCGCGCACCCAGTCGCCCACGCCTTTGCCCTGGAACAACTGCGGAATGACCTCCTGCTCGAGCCGGGCAAAGGCCGCTGGATCGCGGAAGAAGCTTGTGACGCTGATCAAAAAGTCATTCGCCAGCGCGCGCACCTCGCCAGGGTCAGCGCGCAGACGGCGCAGATAATGCGCTTCATCTGCGAGACCCAACAGGCGCATGCGGTGCTGAAGGCGCCGGAGGATGGTGCCCGGCTTATAGTGGGTAAAGTCATGGCCGGTATGCAGCCGCGCCAGGGCCAGAATCTGCTGCAGGCTTGCGCGCAATCCCTCCGGCAGTTGCTCGCTCTCTTCCGTCGTGGGCAGATTAGGGCGGCGTTGCAGGTAGGCGATGATCTGCCGGGGGATCTCGGCCAGCGGCAACACCAGGTCTACCTGGCCGAGGGCGATGGCATTGCGAGGCATGCTGTCGTATTCGGCCTCGTGTGGGTCCTGCACGACCGACAGCCCGCCTAGCTCCTTGATGTGCGCCAGTCCCTGAGCGCCATCACTGCCGGTGCCGGAGAGGACGACGCCGACCGCTTGGGTGGTGTGGCTCTCGGCCAGCGTACGGAAGAAGTGGTCAATCGGCGCCCGCGCCTGGCGCATCTCCTCCAAGGGGCTGAGGCGCAGGTGGGAGTCAATCGTCGAGAGGTTGCGGTTGGGGGGGATCACATAGACCTGGTTGGGCGCGATCTCCACATCCTCGGTCACCTGCCGAACCGGCATGGGGGTAATGGGCTGGAGCAGGCCGGCCAGGTGGCTCTCCTGGTTAGGGGCAAGGTGAACGACAACCACCCAGGCCAGTCCGCTGTCGGCGGGTATGTGCGCCAACAAGCGCTGCAGGGCGCGTAACCCTCCTGCCGAGGCGCCGATGCCCACTACGGGAAACGCAGGTATGCGCCGCGCGCCCTCATTTGACGACACCTGCTCTGGCTCAGGCGCTGGGGATGCCGATGGCGGCTCGCTGGAATCCATGGGATAGAATTCCTTCACTAGGGAGAGCCGGCGCCTGCCGGTGGGGCGGTCATTGTCCAGCCAGGCGCGCGGGTCTCTACATTCATCAGTAGGACTTGGGCAGGGAGCAGGGGCAGCGCCGCAATCCGGTCGGCAAGATCGTCCAGCACCAACAGGCTTCCCTTGATATTCTGGCTACCTGGGCTGTGCTGTATCCAGCACCATACCAGGACTGTCTTCGTCTGTCCGTGAGAATCACCACAGGGTGGCTAAGGACAGGCTTATGGCGATTGAGCGCTTCGGCTGCGGAAAAGAGAGGCGGGGGG
>DATLZJ010000632.1:0-11005 GCA_035574055.1 Caldilineaceae bacterium | reverse complement strand
CCCAAGCCGTGGAGCCGGCCTCCCATCCCCACTGCGAGCGGTGCGGCAAACCCCAACCCCTGCCCACGGCCCGTTGCGCCGCCTGCCGCGCTGACCCCCACAGTCCGCTGCTTCTCAGCCGCGGCGCGGCCCTCCACACCTCGCCGCTGCGCGAGGCCATCCACGCCCTCAAATATGAGCAGCAGCCGGAGCTGGCCGCGCCGCTGGCCCGTTACCTGGTCGCCGTCTTTGCCGCGCCGCCCTGGGACAAGCTGGCCGCCTCCATTGACGCCGTAACGCCCGCGCCCCTCCACCCCGACCGGCTGGCCGAGCGCGGCTATAACCAGTCGGAGCTGTTGGCCCAAGCCTTTTGTGCACAGGTGGGGCTACGCTGCGAGCCGGGCTGGCTGGCCCGCACCCGCGCCACCCGCCAGCAGGTCGGGCTGAACCCGGCAGAGCGCTGGGCCAACGTAGCGGGCGCCTTTGCCGCCTCCCCCGCCGTGGCAGGACAGACGCTGCTGCTCATAGATGACGTCTACACCCCCGGCGCCACGCTGCGCGCCTGCGCTGCTGCTGCCCGCGCCGCCGGCGCACGCGCCGTCTACGGCCTGGCGCTGGCAATTCCGCCTCGGGCGCATTAGGCTGCTCAAGCAACGCCGCTGCTGGCCGGGTCTCACCCCAGGCGACCGGGCCGTCCATATCCACCTCAGCACAGCCCACCTTCGCGCCTCAAGCAGAACGAACGGCGGGTCCCTGCCGCCCCGTCTGCGCATGGCGCGGACGAGCGCGCCATGTGGGCGTGCAAGGGCCGGCCTTTTTAGGCGATTTTTAGATACCTCACGCTAAACTGCCATCCAACCCCATTGCTCGCAACGTGGATGTGCACTAGACATCCGCAGCGGCATGAGTGCAAACAATGTGGTCTTAACCAACACGATCTTCATGGGCGCCATCGGGTACGGGACAAATGACAGTTGACAACCCCGATCTTCACCCGTACAATGCGAGTATGGACACATGGAAACTGCCCAACCCGTGGTTCATCCGCCCGTCTAGCCCGTACCGCTCTCACCAGATTTGGTCCCATTTGATCTGGCCCCAGCCAACTGGGCGCCAGTGGCCCAGGCGACGCAAGTCCTCCATCCTCAATTAAGCCAACAGCCGGACCGAGCCGATGGCGTCATTGCCTTACGGCAGGGTTCGTGTACTCTCCCGACGGTCTGCTCCATCCTCGATTTGGAGAACCGGTAGGGTGCATCTTCCACCTTCAGAAAGGAGTTTGACCATGCAACTGATCGTTCATGGCCGCAATGTCGAGATCACCGACTGGATCCGCGAGTATGTCCAGAAGAAGGTAGGCAAGCTGGATCGCTACCTCAACCAGGTCTCGGAAGCCCGTGTCGAGCTCGCCCACAATGCCGCGCGCGCCGCAGATGACCGCTACACGGTCCAGATCACCTTTTGGGCCAACGGCCAAATCCTGCGCGCCGAGGAGTCAACCAGCGACATCTTTGCCTCCATTGACGCCGCAGCCGACAAGATGGCGCGCCAGGTCCGGCGCTTCAAAGGGCGACGCTACCAGACCAAACGGCGCGCCGCCGCCGCGGCCAACGCCGAGGCCGAGCTGGCCGCAACCCTGATCGAGGAAGTCCCCGAAGAGGAAGAGGAGGAAATGGGGAGGATCATCCGGCGCAAGGAATTTGTGCTGGAGCCGATGAATGAGGAGGAGGCGCTGGCCCAGATGGAGCTATTGGGCCATGACTTCTTCGTCTATTACGATGTGGACGCGCGAGCCATCAATGTCATCTACCGGCGCAGGGACGGCCAATACGGTCTCTTGCAGCCGCGCATCGGCTGAACCTGGGACTGAGCGCCCAGGCGCAAAGCGCAAGTCCACTTCGAGTGGACTTGCGGGCTGGTAGCTGATGGCTGTTGGCGTAGAGCCGGCTAGCAACGCCCTCTCGCTGACAACGGGTGACGAGTTGTCCAAAGTGGCGCGTGTGACACGTCCGGCGCTGGGCGCCAGCAGTCAACAGTCATCAGTCCACTTTTTGTACCTGGACAAATGAACACTGGCATTGCCTCGTCGGGGTTGGTATCCGGCGCCACAGGCGGCGCGCCCAAGGCTGTCACACGGCGTCGCCCACTATCGAGCGTGTGCCATACCAGTCGGATTTTGTAAAGCGACAAGAAACCGTAGGTGCGGCATCCTTGCCGCACGGCGCACAGCGTGCCAGAAGAGGACGTGCGCTAGGATAGCGCACCTACGGTTGAGTGATGGCGCTGATGTTGCCAAACGCCTAGCATCCACAGTAGCCCAGAGTGCCTCCCCGCGTTAGTTTGCAGCAGCGGCCCCACCGGATTGGCTCCGGTGGGGCCGCTGGGTATCAAGCTCAAGCGACGAACTCGATGTCGCCGACGCTGCGCACCACCGAGCCGGTGTAGAGCCAAGAGACCTGGCGCAGGGCCACAGCCTGGTCGAACTCGGTGAGGGCGGAGGTTCCATCGGCCGGGACCACCACATGGAACCAGCGCAGGCCCGCCGACGCAGCGGTGTGCAGCACACAAATGCTGGCGATGGTGCCGACGATGACCAGATGCTCGACCTTCCAGACCCGGCTCAGGTAATGGTCTAGCGAGGTGTCATAGAAGCCGTCGTAGCGGCTCTTCTGCTCTACCAGGTCGCCCGGTTGGGGCGCCAACGCCTCAACGATCTCCCATCCCCAAGTCCCCTGGCGGCAATGCTCCGGCCAGATCTGCCATTCCGGGTCGCCCTCGAAGTGGGTATCCTGGGTGTAGGCCACCCGCACCCCGGCGGCGCGCGCCGCGGCCAGGAGCTGAGCGATGGCGGGCACCGTCGCTTCGGCGGCGGGCACCACCAACTTGCCGCCCGGAGTCACAAAGTCATTTTGCATGTCCACGACAATGACCGCCGTCTTGGCGGCCGGAAGCTGGAGCCGGGGCGTATAGTTGATCTCCGGCACCGCCACCGTCTCGCCGGGCAGGTATTGAAAGTCCATGGGCATCTCTCCTGGGCCTGCTCTTGCTTAATGTAGCTATAACACTAACTCGGCTGATTATGGATCGCCGGGGTAGATTTGTCAATCCGCCCTGGCTTCAGGCCATAGCGGGCTAGGCCCGCCATCCCCCTGCCGCCGGATCACAACCGGGCCATCTCCGTAGACCCTGTTTCACGGCACAATAGCCGCATCCTGTGCTACAATTTCTACGGCTGGATGCGGCCTGCAACGAAAGACGGGAAACAACGTATTGGGATCAGGCCGGTCCATCCGGCCTTTTGGGCTTGGCCAGTATCACAGAAACGAATGGGGACTGCGCCGTGCATCGGCTCATCAACCGGGATTATGATCAACTCTTGCGCCGCGAGCGCAGCTTGCTGGAGAGCCTGCGCGTCCACCTGGCGCGGCTGGATGCGCCCGACGCCGACCTGGCGCTGCTCCGTTCCAGCCTCCAACAACTCGAAGAATTGTTCTTGCTGGTCGTTGTGGGCGAGTTCAACGCCGGCAAGACGGCCTTTATCAACGCGCTGCTTGGCAGCCGGCTGCTGGCCGAAGGCGTTACCCCCACCACCAGCCAGATTCACCTCCTGCGCTATGGGCCGGCGCTCCACCAGGAACCCTCCGGCGAGGACTATCGCATCATCCAGGCGCCGGTCGAGTGGCTGCGCGAGATCAATTTGGTGGACACGCCGGGCACCAACGCCGTCATCCAGCGCCACCAGCAGATCACCGAGCATTTTGTGCCGCGCAGCGACCTGGTGCTCTTTGTGACCAGCGTGGACCGCCCCTTCAGCGAGAGCGAGCGCCAATTCCTCGAACGCATTCGCGAGTGGGGCAAGAAGATCATCATTGTGCTCAACAAGGTGGACCTGATCGAGCAGCCGGACGACCTGGAGCAGATCGTGGAGTATGTGCGCAGCAACGCCCGCCACCTGCTTGGCGTCGAGCCGCGCATCTTCCCGGTCAGCGCCCGGCTGGCCCTCCAGGCCAAACAGGCGGCGCAGGCAGCGGGCACACCCCCACAAGGCGACCTTTGGCAGCGCAGCCGCTTCGAGCCGTTGGAGAGCTACATCCTCACCACCCTGGATGCCGGCGAGCGGGTCCGGCTCAAGCTGGAAAATCCGTTGGGGGTGGCGAGCCGGCTGCTCGACCGCTATGACCGGCTCATCGCTGACCGGCAGGAGGTGCTCAAGGGCGATTTCCAGACGCTCGACACCATCGAAGAGCAACTCCAAGCCTACGAGAGTGACATGCGCCGGGACTTCAAATTCCAGCGCAGCCGCGTGGACAATGTGCTCTATGAGATGGCCGAGCGGGGCGACAGCTTCTTCGAGGAGACGCTGCGGATTGGCCGCGTCTTTGACCTACTCAACTCTGAAAAGGTGCGTGGGGAGTTCGAGCGCCAGGTCATCGCCGACACCAGCCGCCAGATCGAGCGCCATGTCAACGAGCTGATTGACTGGCTGGTAGAGCGGGATTACCGCCAGTGGCGCGCGGTCATGGAATACCTGAGCCGCCGCGCCTCCCAACATGCCGATAGGATGGTGGGCCAGGTCTCCGGCGATTTTGAGTTTAACCGCCAGGCCATGCTCGCCAGCGTTGGGCGAGAGGCGCAGCGGGTGGTGGACAGCTATGATCGGGAGGCCGAATCCCTGGCGCTGGCCCAAGAGGTACAGAAGGCCATCATCCAGACGGCGGCGGTGGAAGTCGGCGCGCTGGGGCTGGGCGCGCTGCTGGTGGCGCTGCTCCACACAACAGTGCTGGATATCACCGGCATTGTGGGGGCGAGCGCCATTGCTGCGTTGGGGCTGTACGTGCTGCCCTACCGGCGCAGCCGGGTCAAGGCCGAGCTGCGCGAGCGCATCAACACCCTGCGCAGCCAGCTTGAGGCCGCGCTGGAGCGGCAGTTTGAGCGCGAGCTGGCGGCCAGCGTCCAGCGCATCCGCGAGGCCATTGCTCCCTATACCCGCTTTGTGCGGGTCGAGCGGGAGAAGCTGGAGAAGCTGGAGGCCGAGCTTCAGGCGGCGCGGGTGGAGGTAACGGCGCTGCGCCAGGCGGTGCAGGCCCTGGGCCAGACGGCGGAGCCGGCGTCATGACAAGCCAGACGGCAGCGGCGACCATCTCACTCCTACCCTTGAGCGCTGAGCACCATACCGAGGCGCTCCAGCGAGTGTATGAGGCGACGCCCCGCTACTGGCAGATGTACACCCTACCGGCGGCGCCGTCCGGTCAGGCAGCCCGCGACCTGGCCGCGGCTGCCGAGACGCCGGGGCGTCACCTGCTTGGCATCGTGCGCCGGCTCGACGAGAATGACCCGCAGGCAGGCGTCGAGATGGTCGGAATGATAGATTTCCGGCTGCACTGGCCCCAGCCCCAAACGGTCTACCTTGGCTTGATCATGGTGGCCGAACCTTACCAGCGGCAGGGCATCGGCAGCCGGGCCTGGGCGTTGCTCGCGCCCTGGCTGGCTCAAAGTGCAGGGATGACCACGGCGCGGCTGGGCGTAGAGCAGTTCAACCCCGGCGCGCTGCGCTTCTTCCAGAGCATCGGCTTCACCCTCACCGGCCAGAGCGACCGGGTCCGCTCCGGCCAGCGCTGGGTGCGTGTGCTCTACATGGAGCAAGCCCTGGTATAAAGCCTAGTGAATGGCCATTTCCATATCAGAGCGTACACGCCTGTTATACCATCTCGCCTTCCTCGACTTCATTGACGCACAATACACGATGCCATTCATCCCCTGCCCTTACCTGAAATCACAGGTAGAGTTGACGGACGAACGGAGACAGCATATTCTGGACAAGCATCCTGATCTGCTACCTGACTACCTCGACCGCATCACTAAAACTGTAGCGGATCCGGATGAGGTGCGGCGTGATCGGCGGTTTCCGATGACGCGCATTCTCTCACGCTGGTATGATGACCTGAAGCACGGGAAACATGTGGCTGTAGTCATTGTAACCGATTCAGGCGAGCCAAGACGCCATTGGCTCGTGACCGCCTACCTATGTCGGCGTGTGCGACAAGGAGTAACGGAATGGAAGCGCAGCTAATTGTAGAGTACGACCGAGTCGGTGACATTCTCTATTTAGGTAAGACCACACCTTATCCAGAGCAGGAAACTGAGGAATTGGATTATGGCATTGTGGCGCGCCTCAATCCGACTACCAATGAAGTCGAAAATGTAGAGGTCCTCTTCTTCTCACAACGTCTCTCGAGCGGCGAGGTATTACGCCTGCCAATTCTAGCCGAGTTTCACCTGCCACAGCTTTAGGGGGAAGTCTATGCCTAGTCTAACCAGTTCACCGGCCTGGCAGGCGCTGGCGGCGCACCAGCGGGCGATGGCGAACGTTCACCTGCGCGACCTCTTTGCCCAAGACCCCCGGCGCTTTGACCGCTTCTCCCTGCGCTTCGGCGATATTCTCTTTGACTATTCCAAGAACCGCATCACCGCCGAGACCATGGACCTGCTGCTGGCGCTGGCGCGCCAGGCCGGCCTCCAGGAGCAGATCGAGGCCATGTTCAGCGGGGCCAAGATCAACACCACCGAGGACCGCGCCGTGCTGCATGTCGCGCTGCGCAACCGGAGCAACCGCCCCATCTATGTGGACGGCCAAGATGTCATGCCGGAGGTCAACCGGGTGCTGGCAAAGATGCGCCGCTTCAGCGAGAAGGTGCGCAGCGGCGAATGGCGGGGCTACAGCGGCCAGCCCATCACCGACGTGGTCAATATCGGCATCGGCGGCTCGGACTTGGGGCCAAAGATGGTCACCCGCGCCTTGACCCCCTATGGCAGCCCCCACCTGCGCGTCCACTTTGTCTCCAACGTAGATGGCACCGACCTGGTAGAAACCCTCAAGCGCGTCGAGCCGGCGACAACCCTCTTCCTGGTTGCCTCCAAGACCTTTACCACCCAAGAGACCATGACCAATGCCCACTCGGCGCGCGCCTGGCTGCTGGCCGCAGCCGCGGACGAATCGGCCATTGCCAAGCACTTTGTCGCCCTCTCCACCAACGAACAGGCCGTGCGCAGCTTTGGCATTGACCCAGACAACATGTTTGAGTTCTGGGATTGGGTCGGCGGGCGCTATTCCCTCTGGTCGGCCATTGGGCTGTCCATTGCCCTCTACCTGGGTATGGACCACTTTGAGGAGCTGTTGGACGGGGCGCACCAGGTAGACGAATACTTCCGCAGCGCCCCCTTTGCCGAAAACATCCCGGTCGTCATGGCCCTGCTGGGCATCTGGTACAACAATTTCTTTGGGGCCGAGACTCACGCCATCCTGCCCTATGACCAATACATGGACCGCTTTGCCGACTACTTCCAGCAAGGCGATATGGAGAGCAACGGCAAGAGCGTGACCAAGAACGGCGAGTGGGTGGACTACAGCACCGGCCCGATCATCTGGGGCCAGCCGGGCACCAACGGCCAGCACGCCTTTTACCAGCTTATCCACCAGGGCACCAAGCTCGTCCCCTGCGATTTCCTGGCCCCGGCCCAGAGCCATAACCCGCTGGGCGACCACCATACCATCTTGCTCTCCAACTTCTTTGCCCAGACCGAGGCGCTCATGCGCGGCAAGACGGCGGACGAGGTGCGCGCCGAACTCGTGCGGGAAGGGGTAAGCGGGGCCAAACTGGAGGAACTGGTCGCGGCCAAGACCTTCACCGGCAACCGTCCCACCAACTCCTTCCTCTTTCCCAAGCTGACGCCGCGCATCCTGGGGTCGCTCATTGCCTTCTACGAGCATAAGATTTTCGTCCAGGGGGTGATCTGGAACATCAATTCCTTCGACCAGATGGGCGTCGAGCTGGGCAAGGTGCTGGCGAAGGCAATTCTGCCGGAGCTAGGGGGCGACGGCGAGGTGACCGGCCACGATTCCTCGACCAACGGGCTGATCAACGCCTACAAGCGGATGCGCGCATGAATCATGACTCCAAATCATGAATGAAACCTCTTCCCCAAACGAGCAGAGCGCGCGGCTGGTCGAGATCGCCGACCAGTTGCGCGCGCTCAGCAACAACGGGCTGATCTGGAGCAACGACCCTTACCAGGAGGAGCGCTACCGCCAAATCCTCAAGCTGGCCGCCGAGCTGCTCACCCTGGCCGAGATGCGCCCCCTGGCCGAGATCGAGCGCATCTTCTTCACCGACCTGGAGATGCGCACGCCTTTCGCCACAGTGGATACGGCCGTCTTTGACGACGCCGGGCGGCTGCTCATGATCCAGCGAGCCGACAACGGCCTTTGGGCCTTACCGGGCGGCGCATGTGATGTGGGCGAGACGCCCGCCGCCGCTGGGGCGCGAGAGGTCCGGGAGGAGACCGGCTACCGCATCGCCATCACCGCGCTGTTGGGCGTTTGGGACAGCCGGCTCTGCGGGTCACGTGGGAGCCGGCACCTGTACCACTTGCTCTTTGCCGGCGGGGTGATGGGCGGCGCGCCCACGCTCAGTATCGAGACACTGGACATCCGCTGGGTCGAGCCAGACGCGATCCCGTGGGACAGCCTGGAGCCGGGCCACGCCCCGCGCATCCGCCACGCACTGGCCTGGCGCGCCAACCCTCAAACACCTGCCTACTTCGATCCGCTCCCCCCAGCGCCTGCATCGCGCCCGCCCATTTAGTGGCCCAATAGTCCATGCTGATCCGGCGCTACAGAACGAGATGGGTGTTGTACAGATTTGCGTAAGGCCCCCCTGCGGCAATCAGCTCCTCATGGGTTCCCTGCTCGGCGATGCCACACTCCGTCAGCACGACGATCCGTTGCGCGTTTCTGACGGTTGACAAGCGATGGGCGATGACAATCGTGGTGCGGTTATGGGTCAAAGTCTCCAGCGACTCTTGCACCGCCCGCTCGCTTTCGTTGTCCAGCGCGCTCGTCGCCTCGTCAAAGATGAGAATGGGCGGGTCCTTTAGAAAGACGCGGGCAATGCTCAACCGCTGCTTTTGCCCCCCGGACAGCTTCACCCCCCGCTGGCCGATATCGGTCTGATACCCGTGCGGCAAGGCCATGATAAAGTCGTGGGCGTTCGCCTTTTTGGCCGCCTCGATGATCTCCGCCTCTGTTGCGTCGGGTTTGCCGTAGCGGATATTGTCTGCGACCGTTCCGGCGAACAAATAGACATCTTGATGGACAATACCGATATTCCTGCGCAAGGAGCGCAGGCTGAACTCCTTGATATTCCTGCCGTCGAGCAGGATTTCCCCCTCGCTGACTTCATAGAAGCGGGGGATCAATGAGCAGAGGGTTGTCTTGCCCGCGCCAGACGGCCCGACCAACGCCACAGATTCGCCGGCCTTGATCTGGAGGCAAATATTCCTCAGCACATAGGGATGGTCCTCCCGATACTTGAAGCTGACATGCTTGAAGGTCAGATGTCCCTGGACACAAGTAAGCTCAATTGCGTCTGGAGAGTCCTGGATGTCCGGCTCGATCTCCAACATCTCCATGAAGCGGTTAAAGCCGGTAATGCCCTCTTGATACAGCCTCGCAAAGTTGACCGCCCGCTGGATCGGCTCAATGAGCAGACCGACATAGAGCAGATAGGTCACCAGATCGGCCAGGTCCAGCGAGGCATTCACAATACTGGCGCCGCCAAAGACGATGACCGCAACGGTGATGAGCTGGGTGGACGCGACCAGCCCGGCATAGAAGTAGGCTTCGCTCTGATAGCCGTCGTTTCTGCTGTTCAGGAAACGATTGTTTTCGCGGGCGAACTTGCGGACTTCGATCGCTTCGTTGGTAAACGACTTAACAACCCGGATGCCCGCGAGCGTATCCTCCACCTGGGCGTTGATGTCGCCGATCCGCTCCTTGCTGATCTGGAGCGCAGTGTTCATTCTGCCGCCGAAATAGAAGGCATAGGCCGCCATGAAAGGCACAAAAAGAAAGACGAGCAGGGTCAGCTCGACATCAATATTGAGCAAAATAATGAACGCGCCGATGAACTTCGCCAGCGAGATGAGGATATCCTCCGGGGCATGATGGTACAGTTCGGCGAGCCAAAACAGGTCATTGGTGATCCGGCTCATGAGCTGGCCCGTTCGCTGCTCGTCATAGAAGCCGAAGGAGAGCTTCTGATAGTGCTGGAACAGCTCAGCGCGCATGTCGCCTTCCATCCGCGCGCCCATCATATGGCCCTGGTAGTCCACGAACATCGTGCAGAGCGTATGGATGGCGACCAGGGCAAGCATCAGCGCGCCAACAGCGTAGATTTGTTCAAGCGCATTGGGCGCGTTCGCTGCCAGCACATCTTTGGTGATGTACCGGGCCAACAAGGGCAGGATCAGGGTAATGGCCGACACCACGGATGCACAGGCCAGGTCTGCAAGAAGCAAAGGCAAATAAGGCCGGTAATAGGAAAGGAACTTTTTGCTGCGAGAACTCACACGCTTTCTCCTCTACCGGATTGATTCTCTACCGGATTGGCAGGGACGCCGCAGCACATGAAAGCGCGGCTACGGCTGCAAAACAAAACGGCCACGGGTGCGCCTGCCCGTGGCCGTTTTGAGATCAGGAAAAGATCAAAAAAAGTCACGGGCAAGCCGGAGCTATCCCGTGACCCTGTTCGCTGTGCCTGTTCCAAGGGGTACGTGATCGGGTGAGCCGCCAAACGGTTCTACCCGTCACGCTTGACGTTGGTAGATCACGCGCCGTCTTGGAACAAGAACCAGGACAAAAACAAAAAAGGTCACAAGGCAAACACGCCTTTGACCAGAGTCTCGCTAGCAGTGTGAAGCCGTGACGGCTCTATGGGTTCTCAAACGGAGGTGCGTGGAGACAATGGCATCCGGCGGCGCCCTGGTAACGGGATAGGTTGTTCAGCGTTGCCATGTACACACCTCCTTTCCATAAGCGACAAAATGGGAGACTGATTACAACGGCGCAATCGTAACGACTGTTGCCTCTGTTGTCAAAAACAGCAACCCTCTATTTGCAGAGTTGGATGAAGCCGGCAAACCTCAATCGGCGCTCTGGGAGAATCCGCACGGGGCGCTGCTTGTTGAG
>DATLZJ010000631.1:0-4725 GCA_035574055.1 Caldilineaceae bacterium | reverse complement strand
AGCCGGTACGCAGCCCGACACGCGCCAGCACAAAGGAAAACTCACCCACCTGGAACAACCCCAGCCCCACCGCCAAGGGAACCACATTGCGATAGCCGAAGAGCCGGGCAATGCCGGCAAAGATCGTCCCCTTAACCAGCGCCACCAGCGCCACGACCACCAAGACCCGGCCCCAATTCTCAAACAGGAAGGCCGGGTCCAACAGCATCCCGACCGAGACGAAAAAGAGCAGACTAAATAGCTCGCGCAGGGGGATGATGTCACTCAGCGCCTGGTGGCTGTACTCCGACTCGCTGAGCACTAGACCGGCCACAAAGGCGCCAAAGGCAAAGGAAAGCCCCACCAGGTAAGTGGCATAGCCGACGCCCAACCCCAGCGACACGACGGCTAACAAGAAAAACTCACGTGAGGCCCGGCGCACGATATAGGCCATCAAGGGGGGAATTACCTTGATGCCGATGAAGACCATCGCCGCCAGGAAGATCACGGCGCGTACCGCTGCCCATCCCAGGATGCGCAACCCGGCCTCCAGGTTGCCAAGCTCCGGCAAAATGATCAGCATCGGGATCACGGCCAGGTCCTGCACAATCAACATGCCGATCATCACCCGGCTGGAGAGGGTGCCCATCCGCCCCTGGCTCATCAACGTCTTCAGCGCTACCATCGTGCTGGAGAGAGAGATGAGCGCGCCGAACCAGATGGAGTCAATCCAGCGCCAACCAAACATGTAGCCCACGCCGGCGCCAAGGGCAATGGTCAGCACGATCTGGAGCGGTGTGCCGATCAGCGCAATCTGGCGGACCGGCTGTAGCTCCTTTAGAGAGAACTCAATGCCGAGCGCAAAGAGCAGCAGGGCCACGCCGATCTCAGCGAGCAGCTCAATATCGTGAATTTCCGTCACCTTGATCCCGCCGGTGTAGGGGCCGACCACAATGCCGGCCAAAATGTACCCCAGGATCAGAGGTTGGCGTAGCTTCTGCGCAATGTATGCGCCGGCCAAGGCTGCCACCACGATAATGGCGATATCTGCCGCAATCCCCATCTGCCGATTTGTCTCCGTTCCAGGGGCGCTTCCCCAAGTCCACTGCCATCCTATCGCTGGCTACACAAGCTGCGCCCCCGATTGTAACACGTCTCCCGCTCATGCTGAGATCGCCCGCGCGCCGCCGTAGCCTGCGCATAAGAACAGAACGCCCCGGCACACATCCATGTACCGGGGCGGCGACTACTACATCAATGACTGTATCAATGACTGTATCAATGGTAAAGGCGCCAATGCGAACTCCGGAGACCAGACGGCGGCGTCCCGTTGGCGCTGCGCGCCCGCCTCAATAGGACTGTTCGCTCACCGCGGGCGTTGTCTCGTCCGAAGCCGCAGCCTCCGCTGCAAAGCTCTCGATGATGCTGACGCCGGCGCTAGCGCCAATGCGCGTGGCCCCGGCGGCAACCATCTTGCGCAGGTCGTCCGCTGTGCGGATGCCCCCGGCCGCCTTCACGCCGATCTCCGGTCCAACAACGCGCCGCATAAGCGCTACATCGGCGACCGTCGCGCCGCCGCCGCTAAAACCGGTGGCCGTCTTGACAAAATCCACACCGGCGGCTTGGGCCAAGGCACAAGCCGCCACCTTCTCCTCCTCGGTCAGCAACGCCATCTCTAAAATGGCCTTGACCAGCGCCCCATAGCGATGGGCTACGGCGACAACGGCCGCAATGTCCTGGAAGACGGCGGCATGGGCGCCGCTCTTCAGCCGGCCAATGTTGATCACCATGTCAATCTCATGCGCCCCCGCCTGGATGGCCCGCTCGGTCTCATACCCCTTGACCTCCGGCAGCGTCGCCCCCAGGGGGAACCCTACCACCGAGCAGACCTTGACCGGCGAGTCCACCAGCAGCCCCCGGCAAAGCGAGACCCATGTCGGGTGAACACAGACGCTGGCAAAGCGATAGTGCTTGGCCTCATCACAAAGCCGCCGGATCTGGGCTTCGGTCGCCTCAGGCTTCAGCAAGGTGTGGTCAATCAGCCGCGCCGCCTCTGCGGCGGTCAGCGGTTTTGCAGGAGCGACGCTCCCGTAATTCGTGGTCGGCGTCTCATGCGCCTTGCTCAATGCCTTGGCCACCAGTTGGCTCAATTCTTGTTCTGTCAGGCTATTCAACTCCTTCGACCGCCTTTCATGGAACTTTCCTGGATTCACCGGCTCGGCTGCGCCCCCTGCGCAACGCTGCCCCTCCTGGCTCGGGCCGACCTCCAGCCCTTACTGGGTCGCCGGTACCGGCGCGAGCGATACGTGTGTCTTCGGTTCCAGGTCGTAATGCTTCACGACCCCGAATTCCGAAAACGGCCAGACCCGTATCCACGCTCGCCCGACAATCAGTTCCTCCGACAACTGCCCAAAGCTACGGCTGTCCTGCGAATTGGGCCGGTTGTCGCCCATCACAAAGAGATGGTCAGGCTCGATCACCACCGGCCCAAAAACGGTGCCTGGGGCGATGGGATTCCGCGGATACGGCTCCTCTAACGGCTCCCCATTGATATAGACGGTCTGGTCGCGGATTTGTAACGTGTCGCCGGGCAAGGCGATGACGCGCTTGATATAGTCCTCGTCGGGGTTGGCCGGATTATGGAAGACAATCACATCCCCCCGCTCCGGCATACCGAGCTTATAGGCCAGCTTGTTGACCAGGATAAACTGCCCCTCGAAGAAGTTCGGCTCCATCGAGTGGCTCTCGATGCGGTAGTTCTGCACCACCTGTCGGATCAACAAAAAGATGACAAGCGACAACACCACCGTCTCGACAATCTCCCGCATCAGCATCCAAGCCATAGGAGGCTGGGGAGTCGCCTCAGCCGGCGCATCGCCGATTTCTGCTGCACCGTCCCCGCTTGCAGCCTCAGGGATCAATGTGTACGGGTCGCGCATCGGTTCGCTCGCCCCTGCCTTGGTCGCATCTACTGTCACATCTGCCATAACATCCAGGCTCGACTTCCTTTGGTTTCCTATCCCATACCACGATAAGCCAGATTATAGCACCGCGGCCAGGGCCAAACAAGACGGTTGGGATAACCAGGCTTTGCGCCGGCTATCCCAACCCAATACCCAATTATCCAAATTGGGAAATCTCTGCTGATCCGGCATTTTTCCAAGCGGGCGATCCGGCTCGCCCACTGGACCGCCCATTTATCCCAACTATCGCAATTGGGATAAATGGGATCACCGACGATAGATGACGGCCACACACTTACGGCCACACACTTACGGCCACACAGATGAGCGCCATCCATGCTTAGATAATCTATGCATAGATTTCACTTCAGTATGTAGCGGGTGCCACGTTTATCGCCGATCTTGAGCAGAATGCCCTTACTCACCAGGTCCGCCAGGTCCAGCCGCAGGGTCTCTGCGCCCACATGGGGACAGAGGTCTCGGTAATCCCGGTTGGTGATCGAGCCGTGGCGTTGCAGATACTCGACGGCTTTGATCTGCCGGTCATTCATATTCTGTTCCCACGATTGAACCACGCGCGCCGGGTCTTTGGTGTTGTACAAGATGACCGTAAAGCGGTGGCTCTTGGCCTCGAATTTAGGCGGCAGATGGCCCGCGCTGACCATGTCCTCGATCATCCGGTCAATGCCCAACCCTAATTCCTCAATGTAGCCCCATTGATAGAGGCCATTGACCAGGCGAGGGTTGCGGCTGTAATGCTCCTCGATAATGTTGTCCAGGGTAATGTGTGCGGGCAGCCCGCCGGGGCTGGTCACTTCCAGCCGGTCGGTGTACATACGGATCTCAATGCTGCGGCCCGTGAGGCGGTAATCCCGGTGAGCGACGGCATTGACCAACGCCTCGCGCACTGCCGATTGGGGATATTCGGTCTCCTCCTGCCGGTGCAGCCCGCGCACGACGGCCCGCTTGTCCATCTCCTCCCAGATCACCCGCCAGGCCCGGTCTATGATCTGGGGCAACGGCCCCAGGAGCTCCTCGCGCCGGCCATAGCCAAAGCTCCCTTGCGGCCCCCGCGGCTGGATATCGGCAAAGCGCACGAAGATGGCCCGGCTCTGGGGCAGGAACAACTGTGGCTCTTTGCCGAAAAGCAACAGCCCGCTCACCGTCGGCGTCCGTTGGTCCGTAAGCGCGCCGATCTGTTGTAGGAGCTTGTCCTTGGGCAAAACGCTGGAGCGCGGGTTGCGCTTCTGGCGCCGCTCCAGGTAATCGTCAATCACATCTTCGTCCAGGTCCTCGCGCGCTGCACCGGGCACCTCTTGCAGCTCAAAGTCGCCGCTGGGCCGGTTCGCCAAAAGCTGGTCAATATCGGCGCTGTCCACCGGACGGTTCTCGGCCCCCTTGCGGACCAGCACACGGCCATCCCACAGGCTATGTAGCTCACCGCTGCGGGCCACACGCAGGATCACAATGGTGCCGCCGGGAACCTGCTGCTGCTGCCAGTCGGTTCGCACCGGCGGGCGGCAAAGCCGCAGGGCCGCCTGGAGCGCATCGGAGGCATCTTCCTCTACAAAGATATCGCCCAGCCGTCCCTCCGCGTCCATTCCCAAGATCAGGGTGCCGCCATCGGTGTTGGCAAGCGCCGTCAAGGTCTCGGCCATCAGCTCAGGGTCCGCCTGAGGCAGAAAGGCCACCTGCTGGCCCGGACTTTGAGTTAACACCGTATGCATGTCACTGGTCATCCGTCTGTTGGACGGCTCACGAGGAGCCTGCGCCTACTCATCCG
>DATLZJ010000630.1:0-3052 GCA_035574055.1 Caldilineaceae bacterium | reverse complement strand
CCCGATGCGATCCGGGCAGGGACGGATGCGCTTGATGCCGCCGGGAATACGACCAAGGCGCTTACCAAAGGCTATGCAATTGGCTCAGCGGCGCTGGCCGCCTTCCTGCTCTTCAGCGCCTATCTCGACCAGGTGGCGCTGGTGCGGCGGTCCATGGGCGCGCCAGAGGAACTGATTGCCGCCTCGCACGTGGTGGATATCGGCAAGGTGCCGGTCTTTGTCGGCGCAATGATGGGGGCGATGCTCATCTTTCTCTTCTCAGCGTTGGCGATCCGCGCTGTATCCCGCGTTGCCGAAGATATTATCGAGGAGGTCCGGCGACAGTTCCGTACCATCCCAGGGCTTTTGGAGGGCCGGAAAGGGGTCCAGGCTGACTATAGCCGGGCCGTAGATATTACGACGCGCGGGGCGCTGCGGGCGATGGTCTTGCCAGGGCTGGTGGCAGTGGCCACGCCGATTGTGGTTGGATTGCTCTTAGGGGCAGAGGCGGAGGCCGCGCTCTTGATGTCCGGCACCATTTCAGGCATCCTGCTGGCGACGGTCATGAACAATGGCGGCGGCGCTTGGGACAATGCCAAGAAGTTCATCGAGGCAGGGGGGTTGCGGGACAGCAACGGCAAGGTTCAAGGCAAACGCTCAGAGGCCCACAAGGCAGCGGTCGTGGGTGACACTGTGGGCGACCCCTTCAAGGATACAGCAGGCCCCAGCGTCCATGTTTTGATCAAGCTGTTGGCGACGATTACGCTGGTGTTGACCCCGCTGTTTGTATAGAGCTAGCATTTGCGTGAATCTACGCTTATCCATAGATAGCCTGCGTGAAGCGTTGAACCTCGTGAGCGCCAACACAGCAGGCTATCTATGGGTCACTCAGCCTGCCATCCTGGGGCGGCAAGGTGGCCGGTCTACCGAACCGCCCGCAGTTTCTTCAGGATCGCGTCAAGCACATCTCGCTCGTGCTTGAGTCCCTGGCGAAAGCGCCCGCTGTCTGTGTCGGCGATCTCCATTCGCAACTCCGAGCGCACGTATTCCAGGGTTTCGACAAGAACCTGGACTTCCTCGCTGGTCAATTCGATCTGTACCATAAGTTTGTGACCTCTTCTCTTAACCTGCGTCTTAAAGATGCGCCTCGTTTCGATCCGGCAAGTCCCTGTGGCGGTGAGCCAATGGAGACTGCACTCAAGGCGAGGTCGAAATCTCCTCAAGCGCCTCACGTTCGAGCACCAGACCTTCCACGGCCGTCTTACTGGCCTACGGCGCTTGAGCATCAAGCTTATCAAGCTGTCAGTACATTTGCTGGAAGCGACCTTCCAGCCGTTGCGCAAGAGCGATAACAGATTACTCCGGTTTAAGAGCCTGTACTGCGCCGTGTTCTGTGTCATATTATCGTGAACACGGCTGCTGTTCCCGATGTCAGACGGTAGCACTCTTATGATACTAGGTGCGGTAGAATACCGCACGGCTTCCTGGCGTCGAGAGTCCACGGTCGCACAAAAAGCGGCGCGCCGCCGGCGCGCTTTTTTTGTTCCTGTTAGTGTCCGCGAGATAAGGCCGTTATGCGAGATTCCTGCATATCTAGCCGGCGACCGTGTACGCTACGGCTGCCACCAGGCAGAGGGGAGACGCCGGTCCGATTACGAGCCGGTAGCTCCCTTCTTCATATCCAGCTATCAACCTCGAGTTGACGACAGACGCCATCGAGCTACTACGCGACCGTGAACAAGCGGCGGCGCTGGCAGACCTTCTCGAACTGCGTGACATCTTCGCCCTGGACGAAATCGCCGCTGAGGACCAAGCCAAGCTGGGCGATTGACCTCTGGACGCGATGCCCTGCTGTTCACGATATTATGACACTTTTCACGCCGGTCAGGAACCCAAGCCGAGTTGAGCGCATATCCTGCCCGCTACTAGCGGGCAGGGACGCGCAATCGCATCGAGAACTTGCATGAGCTGTCTCAAGGTGCATTCTATTTGCCCGCATCATTCCTGCAGCATTCATCAGCGTAACTGACCACTGGTCAAGCGACCAGGATAGAACTCACCAACCGGCGGGTGCGCGCTTTGGAACGCGGGCGCATACTCGACACCGAAGGGCAGGAGATCGGGCCATGATTCTGAAAACCCTTTGGCGGCGGGCGACGCGTAGCCTGCTCACGATTCTAGGGATTGCCATCGGCGTGGCCGCAGTGGTCGCGCTGGGGGCGATGGCGCGTGGTCTTGCCAAAAACTATGGCAGCGTGCTGGGGTTGAGCAACGACCTTTTGGTGACCCAGGCCAATGCCTATGACGTGATCTTCAGCAGCCTGGACGAGGAGATCGGCCAGCGCATCCTCGCCATCCCCGGTGTGACCAATGTGGACCCCGGCGTCTTTAGCTGGATCGTGGTAGGCGACACACCCTATTTTCTGATCTACGGTTATCCGCCGGGCAGCATCGCCATGCAGCACTTTCGCATCGTCGAGGGCAAACCGGTCACCGGCCCCAAACAGATTGCGATTGGGCGGCGCGCGGCAGACGCGCTTCACAAGCGGGTGGACGACATCTTGCGCATCAATGGCGTGCCCTATCGCATTGTCGGCATTTACGAGACGGGGCAGGGCATGGAGGAGTCGGGTGGGGTGGTCGTGCTGGAAGACGCCCAGGAGATCGCCCAGAAGCAACATCGGGTGAGCCTTTTCCAGGTCGGGCTGCGACCCAACGCCGACCTGGAGCAAGTCAAGGCGCGCATCGCTGCGCTGGACAAAGAGATCACGGTCAGCACGGCCAGCGACTATGCGGGCGGCCAGGAATGGACGGCCATTCTACAAGCGTTTGCCTGGAGCATTGCGGCCATCGCCATTCTCATCGGCGGCTTGGGCATGATGAGCGCGATGGTCATGAGCGTGATGGAGCGCACCCGCGAGATCGGCACGCTGCGCGCTGTGGGCTGGAGCCGGGGTCGAGTTCTGCGGCTGATCCTGGGTGAAGCCGTGGCGCTGAGCGGCGTGGGCGGCGTGGTGGGCATTTTCCTGGGTGTGGGGCTGGCTGTAGCCGCAGGGCGAATTCCCGGCGTGGG
>DATLZJ010000629.1:0-2072 GCA_035574055.1 Caldilineaceae bacterium | reverse complement strand
GACGCCGGCCCGCCGCTCCATGGCGACCGAGCAACGCTATGCCGAGACCGGCCCCGCCCACTGGCAGGTCTTCTATGATACACTAGATAAGCACCCGGACACCGCGCCCATTCCGGCGCCGCCCATCTCCAACCCGATGACCACCATCTTCACCACCTACACTTCGCGGGCCATGACTTTTGAGCTGTCGCCACAGGAAGCGCTGGACGGGATGCAGGCGGACCTGGAAGAGCTGTTTGAGCGCCAGGGCGCCGGTATGTATCAAACACAGGAATAGAAGAGCGTTCGCCGTATTGGTTACCGGTCGGCAGCGACCTGCGAGCCTGATTGTGCAGGTCGCTGCCGCCGGATTGCCGTTTGTGCAAAAGGAGTGCCCCATGCAATCTGCCCCTCCGCTGCCGGTCTCGCGCCGGCGCGCTCCCTCCCGCGGAGGGTTGACCTCCAATACCCTTTCCGGCATGGCGAAGCGCAAGGCGCTGATGGGCTATCTTTTTCTGGCGCCCACCATTCTCGGCATCCTGGTCTTCACGGCAGGGCCGGTGCTGGCCTCTTTCGGCCTGAGCTTCTATGCCTGGAATGTCTTTCAGCCGCCCGCCTTTCTTGGCGTTGACAACTACGTGCGCCTCTTTACCGACCAACGCGTGCTGACCGGCTTCTACAATACCCTCCGCTTCGTGGTCATGGCCGTCTCACTCCAGATTGTGCTGGCGCTGCTGCTTGCCCTGGCCGTTCAGCGGCGGATGGCAAAGGGACTGCGTTACTTCTTCCGCTCGGCCTTCTTTCTGCCGCTGCTCATGTCCGGCGCGGCGGTCTCGATCTCGCTGGCCTACATGTTCCATCGCGAGTTTGGCGTTATCAACTATTACCTGGGGCTGATCGGGCTGCCTCGAGTCTCTTGGCTCAACTCCGCCGATGTGGTGATGTACACCATTGTGCTGACCTCGGTCTGGCACCACGTCGGCTTCACCTTCATCATCTTCGTCGGCGGCCTCAGCAACATTTCGCAGGAATTGCTGGACGCCGCCGATGTAGACGGCGCCACCGGCTTCAACCGGCTCTGGCATGTGATCCTGCCCTTGCTCAGCCCATCCCTGCTCTTTGCCTTTGTGGTTGGGGTCATCGGCGCGCTGCAAGTCTTTGAGGAACCCTATATCATGACCCGCGGTGGGCCAGGAGATGCCAGCCGCACCGCAGTGATGGTGATGTACGAGTCGGCTTTCAAAAACCTGGAGATCGGCTACGGCTCGGCGATTACGGTGATCCTGTTCCTGGTCATCATGGCCGTGACCGCCTTCCAGTTCTGGCTCAGCAAGCGCTGGGTCTTTTACCAATAGCGTTGTCGAGGAGTGCGTGATGCAGTCCACTTCTACCTTAACCCCTGCCGGCCATTCCCCGTGGGAAAGCTGGGCCGTTCGCATCCGCTACCGGATCGGATATTGGCTCACCCTGCTCTTCCTCTTTCTCTTCGCGGGCATCGTTCTGGCGCCTTTTGCCTGGGTGTTGGCAACCTCGTTGCGGTTGCCCGCCGAGTCCTTCAGCGTGCCGCCCGAATGGATCCCATTGAACCCCGACTGGAGCAATTACGCCCGCGTCTTTGAGGAGATCCCCTTCTGGCGACAGATTCTCAATAGCTTCGTGGTGTCGCTATCGGTGGTGTTGGGCCAGTTGGTCACCGCGTCGCTGGCCGGCTACGCCTTTGCCCGGCTCAACTTTCCCTTCAAGGGCTTGCTCTTCTGGCTGGTGATGGCGACCATGATGGTGCCCATCCAGGCGACCATCATCCCGGTCTTTGTGCTGATGAGCAAGTATCTAGGGTTGGGGGACACGCTGGCATCGCTGATCCTGCCGGCGCTGCCCACCGCCTTTGGCACCTTTCTCCTGCGCCAGTACTTTATGGCGATCCCCAACGAGTTTGAAGAGGCAGCGGTGATTGATGGGGCCAATCCCTGGCAGGTCTTTTACCGCATCTACCTGCCGCTGGTCTCGTCGGGGCTGGCCGTGCTGGCGGTGTTGACGTTCAACGCCCACTGGAATGAGTTCTTCCGCCCGCTGATCTTCATGGTCACCAAAGA
>DATLZJ010000628.1:0-3985 GCA_035574055.1 Caldilineaceae bacterium | reverse complement strand
GTGCGAATTACATCGTTGTGCGATGCCCATCTCCGGCTACGCACAGAGGAGGTGGGCGAGCGCCTGATCAAGGCAATGGAGGTAGCAAAAGTGCGCGGGGCCAGCAAGCGCACGGGGAACATTGTCAGTTTTGAGGTAGAGCCAGGATACGGAATGCGCATTATACCGATCAGCAAAGCACAAGGATAAGCGCATATGGAAACGATCAAACTGCCTTTTCCACGCCCGAGCCATGGCGAAGCCGACGCAACACCAAATCAACTCACGCTTGAGCAGCTTCCGCCTGCGTTGCAGGAAGTCGCGCAAGCGAAACCTTTTGTCTTCGATTATCTGCGCGGGTTGCCGATCCAGCAGATCGGCATACCGGCCTATTACCCAAAGCTATCACGCAAGCTGCGCCAGCTTCGCCATCGCAATCTCATCTACCCAACCAACGACGACAACGTCTTTGTCCATATCTACCCCGACCCAACCAGCCAACGCGATATCTACATCCCCATCGAGCCGGTGGTGACGGTGCCGCTCAACGGCTTGGTCGGCGAGGTCGAGCAGCGATTATTGGATATGGCCGAAAAGATCGGCCAAGCCAAAGAAGCGGAACGCCAGCAGGCGTTGATCCGCGCTATCGAGGAAATCTGTATGGTCTCCCCCGCGCCCAAGAAAAGCAACGGGCGAGTCTATGTGAACAACCGCGAGCTGGCCGCGCTGAAATATCTCTTTGTGCGTGATAAGCTGGGGCTGGGGCCGCTCCAACCGCTACTGGCCGACCCCTATATCGAGGACATTAGCTGTAGCGGCGTGGGTCATATGTTCATTGAGCATAAAATCTTCAAGAGCCTGACCTCCTCCATCTACTTTCCAACCCACGATGATCTGGACGATTTTGTGGTGCAGATGGGCGAGCGGATCAAGCGCCCCGTCACGCTGCGTCATCCCATCGTAGACGCCACCCTGCCCGACGGCTCGCGCGTCAACATTGTCTATGGCCGGGATATTGCCAAGCGCGGCAGCAACTTTACCATCCGGAAATTCAGTGATGACACGCTGTCGGTGCTGGATTTGATCGAGTTTGGCAGCATGAACTACTTGATCGCTGCCTATCTGTGGCTGGCTATCGAAGAAGACCTGAATGTCTTCGTGGTAGGACCGACGGCTTCCGGCAAAACCACGCTGCTGAATGCTCTTACCGCGTTTATCCGGCCCAACGCCAAGATCGTGACCATTGAGGATACGCCGGAGCTGAAGGTCCCTCACCAGAATTGGGTGCGCGAGGTCGTCCGCGATATGAGCAAGAGCGGAGGCGAGGGAGTGGACATGTTCGCCCTGCTCAAGGCCGCGCTCCGCCAGCGTCCTGACCGCATCTTGATCGGCGAGATTCGAGGAGTCGAGGGCAACATTGCGTTCCAAGCGATGCAGACAGGCCACGGCGTGATGGCGACGTTCCACGCCTCGTCGGTGGAGAAGGTGATCCAGCGCCTGACCGGCGACCCGATCAATGTTCCCAAGGTCAATATAGATAACCTCGACCTTGTGGTGATTCAGGCTGCTGTGCGCGGGCCGGACGGCCAGATGGTGCGCCGCGTGGTCAGCGTCAATGAGATTGTAGACTATGACCCGCTGTCCAACTCTTTTTCCTTTGTAACAGCCTTTCGCTGGAAAGCCGAAGACGATACCTTTGAGTTTCCCGGTGATATGAACAGCTATCTCTTGGAGCAGAAAGTCGCCCTGAAGCGAGGGCTGCCGGAGAGTAAGGCGCGCATGATCTATGGCGAGCTGCGTAAGCGGGCCGCCATCTTGGAAAAGCTCCATAAACGAGGAGGAGCCATTAGCTATGATCGCCTCTTTGAAATCTTTTCCGAAGCTCACAAGCAAGGTCTCCTTTAGCAAGCTGATTGCGCGCGACGGCTTCAAGGAGGTCACTGGCTCCGACCTTTTCTATCAACTGACCTACATGGCGGCGATTGCCGCAGCGGGCATTTCGCGCAGCCGTATCTTTTCGATGGGCGGCAATTTACAGCGCGATCCCTCGGCCTATTTCAGCCGGATACACTTGCTTTCCCAAAAACTGGGGTACGATTACGCCCGCGCCTGCGCCACGGTCGGCCTTGCCATCAAATCAGAAGCTATGGTGAGCTTGCTGCTCCGGCTTGCTTCGGCATTGACCGCTGGCCAGCCAGAAAAGGATTTTCTCTCCGAAGAGGCATTGGTGCAGAGCAAGGCCTATGAGAAGGAATACGAGCGCGACCTTGCCTCACTCACCAAGTGGACCGATGCCTATGCGGCGGTGACCGTATCGGCGACGCTCATTGTGGTCATTAACATGACCTCTTCCCTGATCTATCCATTAAGCAACGGCATGTTGTTGGCCTTGGTCTTCACAGCCATTGCGACCACCGGCGCAACGGCTTGGGTGATGGGCCGCGCCGCCCCGAAAGAGGTGATTGATATCTTCTCACCGGAGGGACCGTGGACCCAGCGCACCGCCCTCAAGATCGTTTATTATGTGATCGGCAGCATCTTCATCATTTGTCCGTTGCTCTGGCTGGCGGGGGTCAACTTTGGTTGGTTGACCTTAATCGCTGCGTTGCTCTTGTTGCCTCTGGGCGGGATCAGTATGTTGGCTGGCCGTGAGATTGACAAAAAGGATCGCGAGCTTGGCCCCTTCCTGCGCTCCCTGGGAAGCATGGCTGTCTCAACCGGCACCACTCTGACCGAGGCCCTCACCCGCATTGACATAAGCTCGTTTCCGGCGCTAGAGCCGGACCTGGCGCGGCTCCGCAACCGCATGGCCGCGGCCATCGAGCCGGACTTGTGTTGGCAAAAATTCGCCTTGGAGACCGGCAGCAAATTGATCGGGGAGACGGTGAAAATCTTCAATGACGCCGTTCGCTTGGGCGCAGATCCCGATACTATCGGCTTTCTGGCTGCGGATTTCTCGGCTCGGACGATCATGCTCCGGGCCAAGCGCAAAGTGACGGCCTCTACCTTTACTTGGTTGACCATCGCCATGCACGGCACAGTGTCTGGCCTGATGCTGTTGATGCTGGAGATCGTGATCAATTTTGTCACGCGGCTGAGTGAAGCCACTGCCACACTGGATGAGCAGGCGCTGGCAACCTTCGCCAGCGCCTTGCCAGTCTTCAACGCGCCGCAGCTCGGCTTCTACCGGCTGATGACCATCAGCATGGTTCTGATCCTGGCGATCACCAATGCCATTGCCATCAACAACACCGACGGCGGGCATAAGCTCAAAATGACCTTCTACATCTCGATTATGTTCTGTTTGTCCGGGGTCGGCATCCTCGTGGCCCCGCCCGTCGTCGCCGCGATTTTGTAGCAGTCGCCGAGAACCATGCTATCAGAAAACTATGCTATCAGAGGATGGAAAGGCGCTCAATCATGGTTGCTGTAGGCCATAGCCGCCAAGAGAGGCAAGAGGTTCAAGTCCAGATCATCTATATCCGCCTGGTAGAAATCGGGTTGTATAGTGGTCTCTTGACGACGGCGACCGTTGTGGCTTGGTGGGTTTGGCAGGCACAAAGTGGTGGAGCAATGTCATCGTCTCTGCTTACCCGCCTTTTCCTGCAACGGTCTATTGTCTTGACCTTTGCCCTCGCCGAGTTCGTCCTGGGGATTGCAGCGCTGCTGGCCTGTGTGCCGATGGGATGGTGGCTTCGCTCGGACGTGTTTGCCGTGCCGGAGGTCAGCCCGGTCACTTGGCTCGCCCAGACCATTCGCCGCGGCGCTGCGCCGGGCGAACCGGCATCCACGCCTGCGTCTGCCGGTGATGCCGTAGACCCGGCCCAGCCAGCGGCGAGCGGAGCACAACCGGAGCCGGCGCTTTCTGCACAGGATCAGCCGGCGGCGCAAGCCCAACCGCCTGTTACACCAGGCCAACCGGCGACGCCGGAACAAAAGGGGCCTCCAGCGTCGCCCCAAGCCCAGCCGCCGGCTGTGACGCAACCGCCCAGCCAACCTGGTGTAC